>JBIKMQ010000048.1:0-9075 GCA_044359215.1 Candidatus Chromulinivoraceae bacterium | reverse complement strand
CCGGCGAAGGACTTCTCCTTGTAGTCGGTCGAGATCGCCGTGGTGGACCACTGGTGGCCGTCGGCGCTGAGGATCCCGGCGCAGTAGGTGTTGTCGAGGAGCACGAATTCGCGGGCGATCTTGTGCAGGTTGGGCGTGACCTTTTCGCCGAAGACGCAGAGGTCGGCCCGGCCGTTGCCCCGGGGATCGTCCCCGAGCACCTGGTCGTAGGTGCGGTTCTCCTTGATGATGTAGATGACGTGCCTGAAGACGCTCGGCTCGCCGATGCGCTCGGGCACGGGCCGGGGTTTCACACCGGGCCGGGCCGGCAGCCGGGAGTCGAGGATCGCCTCGCGCCGCAGGTTGCGGGAGACGGTCTCCGAGAGCTTGGCCAGGGTGCGGCGCGCCGGAATGGGCACCAGGGAGAGTGTGCCATTGTACTGGTGGGAGTTGAACCCCTGGGCACCGGTGTCGGCACGTTTGGTCTTCGAGGCCATCCCCTTCAGGTTGGCGACGATGAGCTGCCGGCGGGCCGTGTCGTGCACCAGCGCGGCGGGAAACCATCCCACGGGGATCAGGCCCGCCAGGTGCGATTCGCGGTCGGCCGGGTCGAAGCGCACGACCGCGATCGCGTTCTGGGAGCCGTTGGCGACATAGAGGGTCTTCCCATCCGGGGCGAAGACCAGGGCGTTGGGCGAGGCGCCGAAGAGGTCGGCCGGGTTGATCTTGGTCCAGACCGTCTCCACCACGGCGCGGGTGCGGGTGTCGATGACGCTCAGGGTGTCCGCGCCGGCATTGGCGCAGACGACGTGGCGTCGGTCGGGCGACACCGCCAGGGCCGAGGCGTGCAGGCCGGCGAGGATCTCCCGGGGCACGGCGTCCGCCGGGGCCTTGAGGTCGATGATCGAGACCGAGCCCTCGCTCGCGATGTGGCGGACGGGATCGACCCGGACGGTGGTGCCGCGGCCGGCCGGACCGGTCAGGTCGTCGGGACCGGGACGGCGTCCGCCCCAGTTGCTGACATAGGCCGTGTCACCCACAAGGACGACGTCGTACGGGGCGACGCCGACGCGGAACTCGCGGAGGACCTTCCCGGAGTCCGCGTCCAGTTCGAGCAGGCGGTTGGACAGGTTGGCGCACACATAGAGGCGTCGCCCATCCGCGCTGAAGGCCAGCCCGGCCGGGATCTCCTCCTTGCGGCGCGGGGCATCGGCCGCCGGCAGCGGGATCGAGTGCGAGGGGGCCACCGTGCCGTCGGCCTCGATCCGGAACACCTTCAGGCTGCCGTTGACGTTGCTCAGGACGACGCGGCGGCCGTCCGGAGAGAAGACCAGCCCGGTGAAGCTGACCTGGCCCTTGGCGTCGGGCTTGAGGATGTTGGCCGACGGAACGGCCGGCTGCGGCTCGTTGGCCTGTTCGGACGGAAGGGGCACCCGCTGGAGGATCGTGCCGGTGACCGGGTCGAGCACCAGCAGCTCGCTGGTCTTGCCCGAGACGAGCAGGCGCGAGCCGTCGGGCGAAAGCGCCAGCGCCTGCGGGCGAAGGCCCGTCAACTCCACCTGTCGTCCAAGCGGCGTGAGCGTCTGGTTGACCGGGGTGATGGATCGGCCGCCGGCGTGGTGGCCGACGGTCTCGCGACGGACCGCCTCGCGCGAGGCGGCCGGCGACGCCGCGAGTGCATCGGAGGCGACCCCGGCCACCAGCGTGGCGATCCATGCGACACCCCGGCAGGCACGGGCGACCCCGGAAACATCCACTCGACGGAAGGATTCCATGCCTCTTTTTCGGCCGTCTTGATCGAACGGGCAATGCCGGAGTGCCCCGCGCGGGCGAGGATCCCGGAAACTTTCAGGAAACGGCCCCGGCCGGATTTCCCGGGGGCCGGCATCGATGCCCCGGCTCGCCGTCAGGCGCGGGGCACCGGCTCCAGGATGACCCAAAGCGACGGAAGGCGCTCAGGAAGCGGGGAGGATCCGCAGGTCGTCGAAACGGATCGGCGTGCCCGAGAAGGGCATGCCCCAGACGCCGGCCTTGCCCGGGGGGAGCTTGGCGGCCTCGTCGTGCTGCAGTTGGGCCTCCTTCGGTTCCTCGTCGCCCTGCCAGGCCTTGGCCGTGATGCGCACCCCGGAACCCGAGGTCTTCACGCTCAAGCGGAGTCGGGTCCACTGGCCGTTGGTCCACTTGAACGGTGCGGTGGCCTGGACATCGTCGCCCTTGACCAGCTCGAGGGCGTTCTTGGCCGGCGCGACCCGCACCTTGTAGCCGCCGACGCCATTGAGGCCGAGGGCGAAGGTCGGGAACTTGCGGCCGCTCTTGGTGCCGAGGATCCGTGCGGTCACCTCGAGCCCCTCCGCCTGGTTGGGGCCGAAGAGCACCCCGAACGACTCGAGCGGCGCCCCGGGCAGTTCCAGAAACCGGTTGCCCTCCTCCTCGCGGACGGCGAACTGGCCGTCCAGCACCATGAACGCCTCGGGCACCTCACCCACCTTGGCCGACGTGAACGACTCGTCGAACACCGGCTTGGCGGCCTGGGCCCGGAGGCCGGGAACCGGGGACGCGAGGAGGACGACGGCAAGGAACCCAAGCTTGAGGCAGCGTTTCATGGACGCGGATCTGGTAGGTCAAGCCCGAGGGTCCGGCAAGCCTGAGGGAAGACTGACGGGCCCAAGAGGCATGGAATGGGACCTCAATGGACCCGACCGGGGGGCCGACGGAGACCCCTCAGCGGATGTCGAGCACGATGCCGAGCTTGTTGAGGATGTCGCCCTCGGCCTGGGACAGCCGGTACAGCTCCTTGTTGTAGTCGGAGAGGGCGTTGATCTCGCTGGCCTCGGCGCTGGTGAGGTCGCGCTGGATCTGCAGGACCTGGAAGGCAGTGCTCTTGCCGTTGGCGAGCTTCTTCTCCTCGGCATCGAGGGCCTGGGCGGCGAACTCGCGCTGCTTGCGCGCGGCGTTGACCCGCTCGAAGGAGGTCCTGGCCGAGCGGATGGAGATGTCGATGTCGCGCATGAGGTTCTGCTCGATGCGCTTGTAGCTCAAGAGCAGGCGCTCCTGCTCGAGCTTGTTCTGCTTGTGGCTCTCGCGGGCGTTGCGGTTGCTCAACGGGAAGCTCAGGCGCAGGCCCGCGTAGTGGTTGGGCAGCTTGCGGTCGGAGAGGTCGTTGAGCGATGAGCCGAACTCGGGCTCGGCGCCGATGACGCCGTAGCCCCCGAGCAGGTCGAGCTGCGGGAAGAGCTGGTTCTTGGTGAACTTGAAACGGACCTTCTGGGAGTCGAGCTGGATGCGGGCATCGACGATGTCAGGGGAGAGGGTCAGCGCCTTGTGCCAGCTGTCCTTCTTGTCGAAGGCCACGGGCTCGGCGGTGAGCTGGAGCGTGGGGTTGAGCAGCACGTTGTCCCAGCCGCCGAGGTCGTCGTTGATGAGGTTGCGCAGGTTGGTGGAGGCGTCCCCGAGCCGAGCTTCGCTCTGGAGCAGGTCGGCCTTGGCGCGGTAGACCTCGGCCTCGGACTGCTTCTCGTCGAGCGGGGCCAGGGCGCCGACCTCGACGCGCTTCTTCTGCTCGGCCAGCCGGCGCTCGGCCGTCTCGACGGCCTTACGCTGCACGCGCACATTCTCGCGGGCGGCGATGAGGTCGTGGTAGGCCAGGGCGACCTGGGCCACGACGGTGATCACCTGACGGCGGGCCCCCTGCTCCGAGCGGCCGATGCCGAGCTTGTTGACCTGGACCATCATCCGGGTGGAGTCGATCCAGAAGTCGCGCAGGAGCGGCTGGGTGAGGTCGAGGCTGGCGAAGGGGCTGTAGAAGAAGCCCGAGTTGATTTCCGGCCGGGTCGGGGTGGCGAAGAAGACGTTGTTGTTGCGCACCATGCCGCTCTGGAGCGAGTAGCGCAGGCCCGTCTCGGTCGGCGCCAGGCCCTGAAGGCCGAGGCTGTAGCTCTCGGACCAGGACTCGCCGCCGGGCGGGATGAAGTCGCCGGGATTGCCCACGCCGGCGCTGGTGCGGAAGTTCTGGCGGGCCGACGTCGTGAAGGTCGGATCGTATCCGGCGAAGGTCTGGCGATACTGGCTGAGCGACTGGCGCGGGTTGAAGTAGGCGATCCGGATGTCCAGGTTCTTCTGGAGCGCCAGCTTCAGGCAGTCGTCGAGGGACACCGCCTTGAGTTCCTGGGCGGCATGGGCGGCGGAGGCCCCAAGGGCGAGCGCGGCCAGAAAACCGCCGGCGCGGCGCGCGGCACGGGACCAGATCTGCTTCGTTTGCATTCGCTTGGACGTTTGGAGGGCGGGGTCAGGAGGGATGGTCGCCCCGGGTCATGCGCTCAACGACGCCCTGGTCGGACACTTTCTTCACCGCTTCCGCACTCGATGTTATCCCCCCGATGACCGGCAAGGCCAGTCCAAGGTTTCAATCCACCGGCGTGCACGGAAGCCAGCCTGACCCGGCCTTGGGGCCACCGGGCCCTCCACCCCCGCTGCCGGGCTCTTGCCGCAGGGACACCGGCACCCCCAGACTGGTCCGACACATGAAGCGCGTCGTCCTGCTCGGGAGCACCGGTTCGATCGGCACCAGCACCCTGAAGGTGGTCGAGGACCAGCCGAGCCGGCTGCAACTGGTCGGCCTCGCCGCCGGCGGGAACGCCGAACTTCTGGTCGGGCAGTGCCGGCGACACCGTCCGCGGCTGGCCTCGATCCACGACACGGCCAAGGCCTCGACCGTCCGCTCGGCGCTCGACGGGACGACCGAGGTGCTGGCCGGACCGGAGGCGCTGGTCCGGCTGGCGACGATGCCCGAGGCGGACATCGTGCTCATCGCCATCGTCGGCACGGCCGGGCTCGAGCCCGCCCTGGCCGCCATCCGGGCCGGCAAGGACATCGCCGTGGCCTCGAAGGAGATCCTCGTCATGGCCGGCGAGACGGTGATGCGCGAGGCCCGGGCCCACGGCGTCCGGGTGCTGGCGGTGGACAGCGAGCATTCGGCCATCTTCCAGTGCCTCGACGGCAAGCCTGCCGCCTCGGTGCGCGCCCTGTGGCTCACGGCCTCGGGCGGACCCTTCCGCGACGCGGCGAAGTGGCCCAGGGAGACCCTCGAGGCGGTCACCGTCGAGCAGGCGCTGAAGCACCCTTCCTGGGTCATGGGGCGCAAGATCACCATCGATTCGGCCACCCTCTTCAACAAGGGGCTCGAGATGATCGAGGCCCGATGGCTCTTCGACATCGGGATGCCGCGGGTCCGCGTGGTGGTCCACCCCCAGAGCGTGGTGCACTCCATGGTGGAGTACGTGGACGGTTCCATCATCGCGCAGTTGTCCACGCCGGACATGTGCCTGCCCATCCAGTATGCGCTGCTCTATCCCGACCGGATCGACAGCGACCGGGTCCAGACGAACTTCGCCCGGATCGGCCAGCTCACCTTCGAGGAGCCCGACACCGACCGGTTTCCGGCCCTGGGCCTGGCCCGCCGCGCCGGCGAGGTCGGCGGCACGCTGCCGGCGGTGCTCAACGCCGCCAACGAGGTGGCGGTGGAGCGGTTCTGCGCCCGAACGCTCGGTTTCAGCGGCATCGCCCGGCTGGTGACGCAGGTGATGGACGCCCACCAGGTGGTCGATCAGCCGGAGTTGGCGCAGATCCTGGAGGCCGACCGCTGGGCCCGGGCCGAGGCTGAACGCCGGGCCTAGGCCTCGGCTTGGCGCCGACGGCCGGTTTGGCCGCCGGGTTTCCGCCCCGTCCGCGACGTCAATTCTCGTCGGCGATCGGGGGCTTGGCCGGCGCCTGGGGTTCCCCGCGGAGGAAGGCCGCCAGCGCCGGGATCTTGTCGGTGTTGATCAGGTCCACGCCGGCCTCCTGGCAGACCTTCCAGGCGGCGGGCCGGTCGGGCAGCGCCCAGAAACGGATCTTCCGGCCCTGCGCATGGGCCAGGCTCACCAACCCCTGCAACCGCGCTTTCTCCGGCGCAGGCATCTCCCCGTCGCCATCCCAGCGGAAGAGCGCGCGCCAACTCTCGCTGACCAGCGGGACCAACGCCACGGGCGCATTGCCCCCGTCGGCAACCCCGGCCGGGGCGGCATTGGTCAGGTCGCTCATGCGACCGTCCAGCGCGCACCAGCGGTCGCGGTCGGCCCGCGCGAGGTCCCAGGCCCGGTCTCCGCTGAGCACCACCGTGACCGCGCCGGTGACCACGCCCGAATCCCGGAACCGGGTGAGCATGGGCGCATACGGGGCCAACTCGGTCTTCAGCCGCTCATACACCTGGGCGCCCTGCCCCTTCACGTCCACCAGCAGCATCAGGCGGGCCTTGGGGTCGGCGAAGATCCCGGTCTGGTTCCGCACACGCTCGGCCAGCGGGTCGAGGTAGAGGGATTTCAGCGTGCGCCCGGGCTTCAGGTCCTTGCGGTCATGGGCCACCCAGAGGCTGCCCTCGACCAGGAACACATCGGCCTCGACGCTGCAGAACCCGTGGTCGAGCGCCTCAAGCAGCGGCCGCTTCTGCTCGTAGTCGTTGTGGGAATGGGCCTGAGGGAGGGGGCGGAGGGCCGCCCCGGACCCGGCTTCCGCGGCAAGGATCCCCGGGAGGAACGACAACAACGCCCAGCCACTCAGGCCCGCAGGAACCCGGAGCGCACGCAGGTGACGGAACCACGAAGGAATCATCACAGTCCAAGGTGGCCCAGATCACCCCGGCTCACTTGCCCGGGCGCTTGGCCGGAGTCACCCAGCCTTTGTGCCAGTCGAGGCTCCAGAGGCGCTCGAGGCGGACCAGCTCGGCATGACCGTCCACGAAGCCCGCGTTGATCGCGCCGGGCAGGTTGTCCTTCGGGTTGAAGACCTGGTTGCGGCCCCAGGTCGCGCTCCCGTGTCGGGGCAGCGTCAGGCGGACCATGGCTCCGGCAAAGTCGTCACCGGTGAAGAGGTTCCTGGCCGGCATGTCATTGGGCTGGGGCCAGGTGTCGATCCAGTTGCTGTCGGCGATGACGGGCGTGGTGGCCGGGGTCGGGCAGTCGGCCTCGTTGCGGAACTTCTTCACCCGCTGGTCCGGCGTGCTGAAGTAGGGATCATCGTCGCCATAAAACCACCCGTTGAAGGTGTAGCTGGCCTCGTAGTCGATGCCCCTGGAGCCGGTCCAGAGCCAGGTCTGGTTGAGCGAGCCGCTGTTGGGGTGGCGGCGCTTGGACTTCGTCGGGGCGGGCGGGGCCGAGGGGCAGATGCGCGCCGCGTTGATGCCGCCATAATTGGTCGCCAGCACGGTCACCCAGAGCGCGTTGTCCATGTTGGCCGTCGCAGCCCCGTTGTAGGGCACCGGCTTTCCATGGTCCGACAGGTACATGAACGTCGACAACGTCAGCGACTTGGCGTTGTTGATGCACTTGATGGAACTGGCCTTGGCCTTGGCCTTGGCAAGCGCCGGCAGGAGCATCCCGGCGAGGATGGCGATGATGGCGATGACCACCAGCAGCTCGATCAGGGTGAAGCCCTTGCGGGAACGCGGGGCGCGGAAGGCGGGAATCATGGCGAAAGGGCGGTGAGACGTTCCCCAAATGACGCGTCGAGGGTCCCTGCTCGGTCAAGGGTGGAGTTGGCGATGGGACCAAGCCGATGGACCGCCGGTGCCCCTACCGCAGCCCGCCGAACTCCACCCCCACCAGCGACTCGGCCGCGAGGGTGCCGAGCTGGCGGCGCAGGGCCAGGATGTTGCCCTCCTCGCTGGGGTGGTTCCGGTTGCTCAGGAAGATCACCCAGGAACGGCTCTGCGGATCCTGCCAGAGGGAGGTGCCCGTCCAGCCCGAATGCCCGAAGGAGCCGACCGGGAAGAGCGACCCGCGAGGGCCGGCATAGGGCGAATCGATGTCCCAGCCCAGGCCGCGCTTGGGCAGGTGGGCCGGGGTCTGCACGGCGATCATGCGCGCGACGGTCTCCGGATGCATCACCCGCACACCGTCGAGAACACCACCGGCGTCCATCATCCGGCAGAACCGGGCCACGTCGGAGGCCGTGGTGAAGAGGCCCGCATGCCCGGCCACCCCGCCCATCCGGCGGGCGGTGGGGTCGTGCACCTCGCCCCGGAAACACCCGTCGCCGCCGCCCCGGCACTCGGTGGGCGCGATGCGCGCCCATGGCAGGCCCCGGGTCAGCGGACGGTACCCCGTGTCCCTCATCTTCAGGGGCCGGTACAGGCGCTGATCGCAGAAGGTGTCCAGCGACTGGCCCGAGACCTTCTCGACAAGCTTGCCCAGCAGGATGAAGTTGATGTCCGAGTAGACGAACTTCGTGTCCGGCGGGTGGGTCGGCGTCTCGGCGCAGGCCAGCTCGAGGGCCTTGTCGGAGCCGCTCCAGGATCCGCCGCCCAACCCAGGGCGCAGTCCCGAGGTGTGCGTGAGCACCTGACGCACCGTGATGACCTCCTTACCCCGGGTGCCGAAGGCCGGCAGGTAGTGGGCCAGGGGTCGGTCCGGATCGACCCGGCCCTGCTCGATGAGCAGGGCCACCGCCGGGGCCGTGGCCAGCACCTTGGTCAGGGAGGCGGCGTCGTAGATCGTGTCCACGGTCGCGGATTCCGGGGCGGGCTCGACCGAGCGTCGGCCGTAGGCCCTGGAGTAGACGGCCCCGTGGCGCTCCAGCCAGAACACCCCGCCGGGACAGCGGTTGGAGGCGACGGCCTGCAGGATGGCCGCGTCGATGGCCGAGAGCTTCTCCGGTCGGAAGACCGATGCGGACGCCGGCGGGGTCGGCCGGACAATCGCCTGCGGCCCCTGACAGCCCAGGGCGAGCAGCCCCAGCACGAGGACCGACCGGCGGGCCCATGCCCAGGGACCGGGGGCGGCGGGGCGGGAAGAGGTCGCGGGCGGGTTCATGGCCTCAGTGGGCGGCGGCAGGTTGCGGGCTCGGGGTCGCTGCCGTGTCCTCGGCGGATCGCGCCGCCCGGGTCGGGAACCAGCGGTCCAGCAGCACGTACACCACCGGGATCACATACAGCGTCAGGAAGGTGCTGGTGAGCATGCCGCCGACAACGGCCACACCCATCGGCCGGCGGCTCTCGGCGCCCGCACCAAACCCGATGGCGATGGGCAGGATGCCCGCCACCGTGGAGAAGGCCGTCATCAGGAT
>JBIKMQ010000047.1:0-9132 GCA_044359215.1 Candidatus Chromulinivoraceae bacterium | reverse complement strand
GGACCGATCGCCCGGGAACCCATCGCCCGGGAACGATCAGGCGCCCACGACCTTGGACAACAGCGTGTTCATGCGCTGGAGCATGGCGCGGGGGTCCTCCAGGCGGCCGGAGGCCAGCCGGGCCTGGTCGTTGAGCTGCTCGGCCACCAGGCCCGCCAGCGCGGCGTCGTTCTGGCGCAGTTGGTTGAGCTTCACGATGACCGGGTGCCGGGGGTTGATCTCCAGGTCCGGGGCCGCCTCGTCGCCGGCCATGGCGTCGCGGCCCATGGCCTTGAGCGTGCGGCGCATGCTGGCGGTCATGAACTTGTCGCTGTCGAGGGCGACCACGGGGCTGTCCACCAGGCGCTTCGAGGACCGCACCTCGTGGACCGACTCGCCCAAGGTCAGCTTGAGCCAGCCAGCCAGCGACGTGGCCTCGTCGTCGGAGAGGGCGCCGTCCTTGGAGGCGTTCTCGACATCCAGCTCGGCCTTCTCGGCCGCCGTGATGGTCTTGGACTCGAACTCGCGCAGGCGATCCATCACGAACTCGTCGATCGGGTCGTCCACGAAGAGCACCTCGAACTGGCGGGCGCGGAACACCTCGAAGTACGGGCTCGCCTCGGCCGCCGCACGGTCCCTCGCCAGGAGGTAGTAGATCTTCTTCTGGCCCTCGGGCATGCGCTTCACGTAGTCGGCCAGCGAGGTCTTCTTGCCCGCCTCGGTGGCGGACGACTCGTAGCGCAGCAGCTTGCCCAGCGCGGCCTGGTTCTCCCAGTCGCTGAGCACGCCCTCCTTCAGGAAGCGGTGGTATTCGGCATAGAACCCGTCGTAGGCGGCGGCGTCCTTGTCGGCCTCCTCGGCCAGGTGCTTGAGGAAGCGGTTGGTCAGCGCCTTGCTCAGCTTGCGCATCAGGTCGGAGTCCTGCATCCGCTCGCGGGAGACGTTCAGCGGAAGGTCCTCGCTGTCGACCACGCCGCGCACGAACCGCAGCCACTCCGGCAGGAGCCCCTTCGGCTTCGACTCGATGAGCACCTTGCGGCAGTACAGATGGACCTCCGACTCCTGGCGCACCATGCCGGGCATCTCGAGGCTGCGCGACGGCACGAAGAGCAACGCCTGGATGGCGATGGGCGCGTCGGCCGTGAAGTGCAGCCGGTACTTCGGCGGCTCGTTGTCGTGGGCGAGGTACTCGTAGAATTCCTGGTACTCCTCCTCCTTCACCTCGTTCTTCGAGCGGGCCCAGATGGCCTGGACGGTGTTGACGCGCTTGCCGTCGAGCTCGAGCGGGAAGGCCACGAAATTGGAGTACCGCTTGACGATGCGCTCCAGGTTGCCGGCCTGCGCGAACTCCTTGGCGTCGTCCTTGAGGCCGAGGGTGATCCGGGTGCCCGGAGCCGCGTCGGGTGCGGGTTCCAGCGTGTAGCCGTTGCCGCCCTCGCTGGTCCACTTCCAGCCCTCGGAACCGGCCGCCTGGGAGCGGGTCACGACCGTGACATTTCGGGCGACCATGAAGGCCGAGTAGAAGCCGACGCCAAACTGGCCGATGAGCCGGGTGTCGGGCTTCTGCTGCTCGGCCAGCGCCTTGAGGAAGGCCTTGGTGCCCGAATGGGCGATGGTGCCCAGGTTCTGGACCAGCTCGTCGCGGGTCATGCCGATGCCGGTGTCGGCGATGGTCAGCGTGGACTCCTTCTCGTCGACCGTGATGGCGATGGACGGACCGGTGTCGCCGCCGGGCGCCTGGCCGCTGGCCTGCAGGAAACGGAGTTTCTCGCACGCGTCGGCGGCGTTGGAGACCAACTCCCGAACAAAGACCTCGCGGTCGGTGTAGAGGGAATGGATGACGATGCTCAGCAGCTGCTGGATCTCTGCCTGGAAGGAATGCTGTTCCGGTTGACTCATGGTGTGTTGAAAAAACGGGCGCACCGACGTTTCGGGCGCGAACTTGGGTTTTACTCGCTCAATCCGAGGCGCTGTCAAGGAGCGGGACGACCCCGGGGCCGCACGCCGGGGGGCTCACCAGACACGGGCCCAGATCACCTTCAGGTAGCGGCTCTCCGGGCAGTTCGACATCACCGGGTGGTCCTCGCCGGGCCCGGTGCGATCGAGGATCTGCAATCGACGGCGGGTCCGGACGGCCATGCGGACCACGATGTCCTCGAACTCCTCGGCCGAGATCATGCCCGAGCAGGAGCAGGTCACCAAGAGACCCCCGGGCCGGGTGATCACCATGCCCAGCCCGTTCAGGTCCTCGTAGCGTTGGCGGCCCTCGGCGGCGTCCTCGTCATCGCGGCTGTGGATGAGCTTCGGCGGATCGAGGATCACCACGTCCCAGGACTCGCCGTTGTCGCGCATCTGCCGGGCGTAGCTGAAGGCGTCGCAGTCCACCCAGTTCACGCGCACCTGATTCAGGTTGGCGTTGCGCTTGGACATGGCGACGGCCGCCTCGTCGAGGTCCACCCCCGTCGCTTCGGCGGCCCCGCCCAGCAGCATCGCCGAGATGGAGAACCCGCCCGAATAGCAGCACAGGTCCAGCACCCGCTTGCCCCGGGTGTAGCGAGAGAGCTTCAGGCGGTTGTCGCGCTGGTCGCAGAAGAAGCCGGTCTTGTGACCCTCCTTGAAATCCACCTCATAGCGGATGCCGTGCTCCTTGATCTTCACCGCGCGCACGGGGTCCGACTTCACCGTCGTCGGCGAGATGCCCTCGTTGCGGGCCACCGTGTCATCGACCTCGAAGACGATCCGCTGGGTGCCCAACCGGGCGTGCATCCGTGGAATCCATGCGGCCAACCGCTGGGCGATGCCCAGGCTGTGGACCTGCACGCTCAAGACGTCGGCGAACTTGTCCACCACCAGGCCGCTCAGGCCGTCGGCATCGGAATGCACCACCCGGAACGCGTCGGTCACCTCGGGCAGGCGCAGGAACTCCACCCGGTGGTCCATCGCCCGGTCGAGCAGGTCCACCAGCAGCGTCTCCTCGACGAAGGATTCCCCCCAGTGGAAGACCCGCAGCGGCACCTTCGAGCGCGGATTCCACAGCCCATTGCCGCAGGGCGAACCCGACTTGTCGTACACGTTCACCCAGTCCCCGGGCTTCGAACCGGCCGAGGCGTCCCGGATCATCGCCGGGTACACCACCGGTTGTTGCGTGTGGTACTTGAGCCAGACCCAGGGCGTCTGCCAATGCGTCGTGTCCACCTGCGGCAGCGCCGGTGCCGGAGGACCCGATCGGGGACCGGACCGCGGTCCAAAACCGGAGCCGGAGTGGGGAGGGCCGGCAAACGGCCTCCGGGGCCGGAACGGGGGACGATCAAAAGACGCCATCGGGCCGTGTGCATACGGCCAAAACGCCCCCGAGCCAAGCCCCGTCCCCGATTCCCCCGGCGAGCGACGGATCGATACCCAGCGATGAAGCCGCCCCCAGCGAAGCGGGATCGGTCCGAAGTGAGCATCGGAACGTCGACATCCTGTTCCCCCTCGCGCGCCAGCGCGAAGGCCCCACTGGCCCCAACGTTCCCTGCGAACGCAGGACCGGTCCCGCGGAGCCCACACACGCACCAGCGGAGCGGGATCGGTCCGGAGCCCGCATTGGAAGCGGACATCCCGGCCCCCGGCGCGCCAGCGCCATGGCGTTTCCTTCGGGAGCTTCCCTGCGGCGAAGGACCGATCCCGCGGAGCGCCATCGCATTGGCCCCCACCTCCCGGTACCTTCGTCCCCGTGAACGACACGGTGCAACGCAGGCAGCGGGTGCTGGTGGGCATGAGCGGCGGCGTGGATTCCTCCGCCGCCGCGGCCCTCCTGCTCGAGCAGGGATTCGACGTCGTCGGCGTCACCCTCAAATTGTGGCCCCAGGACTGCGTCAACCGGGCCGAGGACAAATGCTGCGGCCCCCAGGCCGTCATGGATGCCCGCAGCGTCAGCGCCAGCCTGGGCATCCCCTACTACCTCATCGACGAATCCGCCGAATTCCAGAAACGCGTCATCGGGTACTTCGCCGACGAATACCGCGCCGGGCGCACGCCCAACCCGTGCGTGATGTGCAACCAGCACCTCAAGTTCGGCACCCTGCTCGACCGCGCCCGCCAACTCGGCTGCGACCTCGTCGCCACCGGCCACTTCGCCCGCGTCGAACGCACGCCCGAGGGCCGGACCCTCCTGCTGCGCGGCCGGGATCCGCGCAAGGACCAGAGCTACTTCCTCTTCTCCCTCCGACAGCACCAACTGGCCCGCGTCCTTTTCCCGCTGGGAGAGAAGACCAAGTCCGACACCCGCGAGGTCGCCCGCGAGTGCGGCCTCCGCACCGCCGACAAGGAGGAATCGATGGAGATCTGCTTCGTGCCCGACAACGACTACGGGCGATTCCTCGAGCAATCCCGGCTCGTCGAGCGGCACGCCGGGGAGATCGTGGACACCGGTGGGCGTGTGCTCGGGAGGCACGACGGCATCGAGTTCTTCACCATCGGCCAGCGCAAGGGCCTCGGCATCTCGTCGGCCCAGCCGCTGTACGTGCTCGAGCTCGATCCCGCCTCCAACCGGGTGGTCGTCGGCGACGAATCCCAGCTCAACCGCTCCACCTTCACCGTGGACCACTGCAACTGGATCCCCTGGGACTCGCCCCCGGCCACCTTCGAGGCCATGGCCAAGATCCGCTACAACCACACGGGCGCGCCGGCCATGGTCGAACCCCTGCCCGATGGCACCGCAAGGGTCCGACTGCACGCGCCCGCGAGGGCGGTGACCCCCGGTCAGGCCTGCGTGTTCTACGACGGCGATCGCGTGCTCGGAGGCGGATGGATCCGGCGCGAACCGCGGACCCAGGAGGCGGCCGACCAGCCCGTTCACCAGGCCTCTCACCAGGCCGGCACCGAGCGCACGCGATAGAACGTCCCGCCATCGGCGGCGGGGGCCGGACCCCGGAACTCCCTGGCCTCGAGCGGATCGGACACCGGCGTCCAGACGACCGCATCGGGCCGGTCGGCCCGCTCGACCACGAAGCGCTGGGCCTGCCGGCGTTCCCCGGCCACCCCATCGCGGACCACCGCCGTCGAGCCGTCCCACGACAGCACCACCTCGACCCCCTCGCGCCGGATCGCTCGGATCCGCGGCAGCGGCTGGTAGCCGATCACCCCCCGAAGCGGGAAGCCCAACGTGCCCGGAAGCCAGGGCGCGGCCGTCCAAGGCGAAAGCATCTGGTCCCCGCTGGCCCAGCTGGTGCGGTAACGGACGTACTCGGTGCCGTCGTCGTCCACCCAACAGCCATAGGCCAACATGCCGTGGATCTCCGGGTTCACGCCCTGGACCCCGGAGAGCGTCCGCGAGAGTTCCAAGGTCGGCTGCATGAAGAGCAGCACCGGCCGGCCGGCACGGATCTCGGCCTTCAGCTCCGCATACGTGAACCCGCGCCCCCCGGCGACCTTGGGGTTGAAGTCGGCCAACTGGCAGAAGCTTGTCGCCTCGCCCCCGCGGAACCGCGTCCACGCGACCAGCCCGGAGGCGATGTCCGAGCCGTCGGGAATCGAGGGCTCCCAGCCGGGCCTGGCCCATCGCCGGGCCCCGCTCGGATCCCAGTGCACGTAGGAAAACCCGTCGATGTTGCCCCGGCATTCGCCGCCGAGGTCGGCCCACTTGTTCTGGCTGAGCCCGATGAAGTCGCCGATGCAGTCGGGCGTGTGCTCCTTGCGGCCAGCCGTGAGGTAGGGATCGGCGAAGACCCCCTCGTAGGCGCCGTAGTAGTCGTCCTCATGGCCGGGCAGGTTCACCGGTCGCCCGTCACGCCCGGCTTTCGAGGCCCACAACGAGAAGATGCCCTGGTTGCCCTGGCTGGCCCGGCTGTTCAGCGGGGCGACCCCGCCGCCGGTCGGGCCGGTGTAGAACTCGGGGAACCCGTTGCGATCCCAGAAGCCCATGAGGTTGCCCGTGGCTGTCCCGAAACAGCCGGCGTGCCATTCGTAGTCGGGCACGCCCTCGATCCTCACGTCCTCCAACTGGGCCCGGACCGCGGGGGCGAGGAGGCTCCCCGCCAGCAAGGCTCCCAGGGCGCCCGACCGACCTGGCCGCCACGACTTGCAAGACATGCCCGCAAAATCGCTCCCGGGCCACCGCTGTCCAGATCGATCCGCACCCCGAGGCCCCCGTTCCCGCGCTTGCGCGCCGGCGACCGGGACCGTTGACTCGCCCCGCTCCGGTCCGACCGGCGCACCACCGTGAAGTCCAACCCGCCTGGGAAGACAGGCTACTTCGTGCTCGAGGGCACCAACGCCTTCGCCGCCTCCTACTACTTCAACTACCTCATGTTCCTGCTCCAGCGGGAGCACGGGTTCTCCAACCTCGACAACCTGGTCCTGAGTGCGGTCCACGGATTCCTGTATGTCGGGACGTCCTGGTATGCCGGGCGCTTCGGCCAGCGCCACGGGTACTTCACCAGCCTGCGCATAGGCTTCGGGGGCATGGGCGCGGCCGTCGCCCTGGGCTGGGTGCTGCCCGGGGCCGCCGGACAGGTCGCGGCCCTGCTGGTGTGGACCCTGGCCCTGTGCTTCACCTGGCCGATGCTCGAGGCGCTGGCCTCCGAGCGGGAACCCAAGGACCGCCTTCCCCACCGGGTCGGCCTCTATAATGTCGTGTGGGCCGCGACGGCCGGCCTGGCGTACTTCGTCGGGGGAACGCTCTTCGAGCACCTGGGCCGTGCCAGCCTCTACTGGCTGCCGCTGGGGATCCATGTCCTGCAATGGATGAGCCTCGGTCGGCTCGAGCGGGAACACGCCCGGGGCGCATCCCTCCCGATGGAAACCACCGGGCCGACGAGCGCCCACGGCCAACGCCCCGATCCCGGAACGCCCCCGGACGCCCGGGTCACGCGGGTGTTCCGCAAACTGGCCTGGATGGGCAACCCCTTCGCCTACATGGCCATGAACACCCTCATCGCCGTGGTGCCCGGGATCGCCGACCGGGCCGGGCTGGGCATCGAGGAGGCGGGCCGCCTCATGTCGGCCTGGTTCATCGTGCGGACGCTGACCTTCGCCATCCTCTGGGGTTGGCACGGCTGGCACTACCGGATCGGCTGGTTCCTGGGATCGTTCCTGCTGCTCATCGGCGGCTTCGTCGCCGTGATGACCGCACGCGAGGCCTGGATGCTCCTCGTCGCCCAGGTCGCCTTCGGCTGGGGCACCGGCCTGATCTATTATTCCTCGCTGTTCTACGCAATGGATGGCAGCGACACCCACGGCGAGCACGGCGGCATCCACGAGGCCTTCATCGGCCTGGGCATGGGCTCCGGACCGGCCATCAGCGCGCTGGGTCTGTGGCTGTCGGGGACGCCGACGGCCCCGGCCGTGGCCGTCGGGGCGGCACTCGTCGGCGGCTGGGCGTGGTGCTGGAGGGTGGCCCGGGGAATGCGCGGACCGAAGAGTGCCGGTTGACCGGACCCCGGGAACGGCGACTGTCCGTCCGAAACCGGGAACACCTCCCGGAAGTCTTGCCTCCCGATGGTCACGCCCACCACATCCCTCCGAACCGCATCGGCCCGGCCCGGACGGCCCCGCCCGGGAAGCCGCGGCGGCTTCACGCTCATCGAGCTGCTCGTGGTGGTGGCCATCATCGGCATCCTCACGAGCATGCTGTTGCCATCCCTGGCGGCGGCCAAGGGGTCCGCCCAGCGCATCGCCTGCCTGAACCACGAGAAGCAGCTCGGGTTGGCGCTGCACCTGTACGCCGGCGACCACGCCGGCAGGTTCCCGCCCCGGCTGGTGACCAACCGATGGTGCACGACGCTCCGGCCCTACTACCAGGACCTGAAGATCCTCAAGTGCCCGGTCGACTCCGGGGCCCGCGGCACCACCAACGTGCCCGGGGCCGGGAACCGCGTGGCCGAATACGCGCCACGCACCTACCTCATCAACGGCTTCAACGACTTCTACCGACGACGCGTCGGGGCCGGGCAGATGGGCGAGTTCCGGGCCCAGGGCAACGGCGAGGTGGTCATCGGCGAGAACGACATCCCCGAGCCCTCTCAGACCATCAGCTTCGGCGAGCGCGACTCCAGCCGAGTGGTCCACTTCCACATGGACTTCGACGCGCTCGACGACCTCAGCGCCCTGCATCAGAACCGCCACGGCACCTCCATCAAGACCGGCCGGGGTGGCGGGTCCAACTACGCCATGGTTGACGGTCATGTGGAGTTCCTGCGCTACGGCCGGTCCTTCAACCCGATCAACCTCTGGGCGGTCACCGCCGAGGAACGCAACGCCGGGGTCTCTCTGCCATGAGCCAGAATCGACGTGCCTGGACCCTCGCCGTGCTGGCCGCCTTCCTGGCGGGCGCCTACGTGGTGGTGTTCACCGACTGGACGTCCCCGCAGCCCATCGAGATCGCCTCGCAGATCCGGCCCGTGATCCAGCCCCCCCGGTTCGGTCGACGCGGGCCGCGGACACCCGACACGGCGGCCGACAAACCCGCCGACCGGACCACCGAGCCCGCGGCCTCCTCCGGCGTGGCCCGCGTAACCTTCAGCCTCGACGACCGCTACCGCCTGACCTTCGTGCGCGTCTTCGCCCTCGATGCCCAGGGCGAGCCGGCCCGGAAGGTCTGGGATCTGACCGGGAAGAGCCGCCAGCTCAATTCCCTCATGTACGGCATGAACCCCGCCGGGATGTCGCCGGCCGAGGGCTCCGACGGAAACGCCGCACCGCTCGAGGCCGGCGTGACCTACCAGTTGGAGATCCGCGCCGGGCGACGCACCGGTACCCACCGCTTCCGCACCGCCGCCGTCCCCCCTCCAGAGAACTGAGCGAGCCTTGGGAGGCGGACATCCTTTCCCCCCCGCGCGCAGCGCGATGGCCCCTCCTGAAGGAGCCTCCCCAGCGAGCGGAGGCTCCACCCCATCCTTCCAGATCCCTCCCCCAAGGCGGAGCGGGTGGAGCCAGAGCGAGCCTTGGGAGGCGGACATCCTTTCCCCCCGCGCGCAGCGCGATGGCCCTCCCCTGAAGGAGCCTCCCCAGCGAGCGGAGGCTCCACCCGCTCCGCCGCCCCCCACGCCCGACCGGCTCTTGTCCTCGAATGGCAACCCGCTAGGATGCGTCCCATCGCCAGCAATCCTCAACGCACTCCCATCATGTCCACTCCCCAGCCCCACTCCCCGCAGCCCGGCGCCTCCCGGCGCG
>JBIKMQ010000046.1:0-9142 GCA_044359215.1 Candidatus Chromulinivoraceae bacterium | reverse complement strand
CCTCGACGCGGTGTCGCCGGGCCGTCAGGTCGCGGCCCTGTCCGGGCCCTCGCTGGCCCTCGAGGTCGCCCGTGGCATCCCCACGGCCGTGGTGGTGGCCAGCCGCGACGAGGCCGTCTCCCGGACGGTCCAGGGACTCTTCCATCGGCCCGAGTTCCGCGTGTACCGGAGCACCGACCTGATCGGCGTGGAACTGGGCGGGGCGCTCAAGAACGTCATCGCCATCGCGGCGGGGGTCTGCGACGGGCTGGGCTACGGCGACAACGCCAAGGCCGCCCTCGTCACCCGGGGCAAGTCCGAGATGACCCGGCTCGGGGTGGCCTGCGGGGCGCGGCCCGAGACCTTCGCCGGCCTCAGCGGGCTTGGGGACCTGGTCCTGACCTGCTTCTCGAGGCTCAGCCGCAACCGCGGGTTCGGCGAAAGCGTCGGACATGGCCGCCCCGTGGCCGAGGTTCTTGCCGAGTCGGTCTCGGCGGTGGAGGGCCACCCGACGGCCAGGTCGGCCTGGGCCTTGGCCCGGCGGCTCGGGGTCGATGCGCCGATCCTCGCCGAGGTGTACGCCATGCTGCACGAGGGCAAGGACGTGCGGCGCGCCGTGCACGACCTGCTCAGCCGTGACTCCAAGGCCGAGGATTGATCCCGGCATGGCCCCGATGGATGCCCCGTCCGCCGCCGATTCCGCGCCAGGGACGCCCCGGGATCTCCGCTCCGTCCTGGACCGGCCCGGGCCCGTGTTGGCGCTGGCCCCGATGCAGGATGTCACGGACCTTCCCTTCTGGGGGGTCCTGGCGCGCCGGGGCGGGCCGGATGTCTATTGGACCGAGTATTTCCGGGTGCATGGCACCAGCACGCTCGACGCGCACATCCTGCGCTCGCTGGTCGAGAATCCGACGGGCCGGCCCGCCATCGCCCAGCTCATCGGCAACGATCCCGTCGCGCTGGCCAGGGCGGCGGTCGAGCTGCAGCGGTACCCGGTGGCGGCGGTGGACCTCAACCTGGGCTGCCCTGCGCCGGTGGTGTACCGCAAATGCGCCGGTGGCGGCCTGCTGCGGGAGCCGCACCGGATCGACGCCATCCTGGGCGTGCTCCGGCAGGTGGTCACCTCGGTGCCCTTCACGGTGAAGACCCGCGTGGGCTTCGCCGACGACTCCGGATGGAACGCCCTGCTGGAACTCTTCGCGCGCCACCGGATCGACCTCCTGACGGTGCATGGGCGCACGGTAAGCGGCATGTACCGCACCGAGGTGCGGACCGACTGGATCGCCCGCGCCGTCGAGGCGATGCCCTGCCCGGTGCTGGCCAACGGCAACGTGCTCTCGCCGGAGCGCGCCGAACGCATCCTGGGGGAGACCGGGGCCCGGGGCCTGATGATCGGCCGGGGTTGCATCCGCAACCCGTGGATCTTCGACCAGATCCGCCAGCACCGCAGCACCGGCACCTGGCGGTCGCCCCTCGGGCGGGAGGTGCTCGACTACGTGGGCGACCTGTACGAGTCCACGCGGCCCTCGGCGGGGTTCCGGGAGCGCCTGCAGGTCGAGAAGATGAAGAAGTACATGAACTTCATTGGCGAGGGCGTCCATCAGGACTTCCTGCACCGCATCCGCCGGGCGACGACCCGCGAGGAGTTCTTTGCCACCTGCCGGGACCATCTCGACCACGGGTCGCCGATGCCCTTGGTGCCACCGCCCTTGCCGGCCCATGCGGTAGGTTCGGGAGCGACCGGGGACGCCGGGGACCGCCCCGATGGATTGCCGGCCGATGAGCCGGCTCAGTAGGCCAGCAGCTCGAGGTGCTGCTGCCCCTTGGCCGTCAGCGTCCACACCTGGCCCCGTTGGAAGACCAGCTTGCCGCAAGGGAACTGCTCGAGGGTCTTGGGATTGACCCCAAGCAACCGGACCGTGCCGGTGTGGCCCGCGATTTCGGAGGCCGCCCTCGGGATGGCCCGCAGCGGGATGCCATTGAAGCCGAGCGAGAGTTCCCAGGCGGCCACGCCCTGGCGCTGGGCCGTGGGGTTGGCCTCGACGGCCCCGGGATTGCGCCGGACCCAGTCGAGGGTCGGCCTCCGGAGGAGCACCCGGGCCAGCTCGGGGGTCTCCCGCAGGTGTCGGGCGAGCTGGAACCCGGTGCCGGCCTTGGCCTGCGCCCGGAACACGGTCGCCGGGTCGAGGCCGACCAGGTTGCGCCCGTTGAAGTTGGCGTGGTCGTTGCGTGTCTCGCCGAGGTTCGCCTTGTGCCATGCGGCGTAGCGCGAGGCCACCATCGAGGTGATCTCGAAGTGCAGGTGGGCGCGGTCGGGCGTGATGCGCTGGCGGGTGTTGGAGGTGCGCCCCACGCGCCCGAGCGGCTGGCCCGGTTGGACCGTCGTGCCCGCCCGGATGCCCGGGGCCACCGAGGCCAGGTGCGCATACAGGGTGAAGATCTCGAGGCCGTCGACCTCATGCCGGACCACGACGTAGTTGCCGTAGTTGGAGAGGCCCGACCGGGTGTTCACGTAGGCCACCGTGCCGGCGGCCGCGCAGAGCGCCTCGTCGAGCGGTTCACCGCGCCGGTCGCGCTGAAGGGGGCGGATGTCCAGACCCTCGTGGAGCTGGAATCCACCGGACCGCACGCACCCGAACTGACCGCTGGTCCAGGGCTTGCCGGCCGTGCCGACAAAGTAGCGCTCGGCGCCGCCATCCGGGTCGAGCAACGCGCGGTTGGCGGTGGGCAGGCGGAACGGCTGGGCCCCGAGGCCCACGGCCATTCCCAGCCAGAGCAGGGAAAGGAGCGTCCGGGTCACGGTCCTTGGAAGGGGTCGAATTCCCGCTTGAGCTTGGTGTCGGCCTTGGGGTCCTTCGTCTTGGATCCCTTGGACTTCTGGCCCTCGGTGGGGCTGGCGGGGGCATTGGTGCCGCCGGCGGCCGTATCGGCTGGCTTGGCCTTCTTCTCCTTGGGCGGTTTGGCCTGGTTCTTGAGCTTGACGGCCACGTTGTTGAGGCCGCGGACGAAGACGATGGCCTCCTCGCGGGACATGTCGGGCGTGAAGAGCAGGATCCCCTGGTCCAGCGCCCGCCGCATGAGGGGCGCGGCGATCCAGCGGTTGACGACATTGGTGCCATCCGACCACCGGGCGGCGATGACCAGGCGCTTGCCCTTGGCCGCCACCGAATTCATGTGGAGCACCATGGTTCCCTGCTGAACGAACTCGACAGCCACCGAGAAGGTCTGGTCGCGCTGCTCGACGAAGGTCGCCCGCTTGACGTCCCGTTCGTCGAGCACGGCATCGCGCTGGACGGTCATCTCGACCGGGTCGGACCGGCCCACCGTCGCCTTGTTGACCCCGAGGGTGCCGAGTTCACTGGCGCGGCCGGAGAAGTCGGTGACCTCGCGGTAGACGCGGATCTGCGACATCTGCTTGGCCTCGATCTTCTTCTGCTGCTCGAGTTCCTTCTCGCGTCGCTTCTCCTCCGGGGTGGCTGCGGCGGCGATGCCGACGAGTCCATGGACCCACGTCGCCACCATCAGCAGACCGAGAAAGAGGTTGAAGGCTCCGCGTCGCTCTTTCATCTTCCCGCCCCAGAGAACTAACATCCGCGAAAGTAAATCCGAGCCATGGGACAACAATCCAACAAAATCCAGAAACGGGCCCGCCGCAAAGCCTACCTCATCCGCAAGAAGGACGCCGCCAAGGCGGCCGCGAGCGCCCCGAAGAAGCGGAAGTGATCCCGGCCCCTCCGGGGCTTCCCGTTCGGAATCCATGTTGAGATCAGGCCACCCGCGAGGGTGGCCTGATTCGTTGGAGGAGCGGGGCCCCGACGACGCCACCGGCCCGGCAGGCCCGGCAAGCCTCGGCCGGGAGTGGCCTTTTGGCCGGGAGGGCCGTAGCCTCCATCCATGAGTTTCCCCTCCCTGTACTGCGGCATCGGCGACGAGGCCGGCAACCGGCTCGAGTCCCAGATCCAGGCGGCCCATGACCTCGGCTGGAAGCACCTCGAGGCCCGCAACATCACCCTCGAGGGATTCCCCAAGGCCAACCTGCACGACCTGCCCGACGCCGCCTTCGACCGCGTCGAGGAGATGCTCGGCCGGGCCGGCCTCTCGGTGTACTGCTTCGCCTCCACCATCGGCAACTGGGCCAAGAACGTGGAGGATCCCTTCGAGATCACGCTGGCCGAGGTCGACCGGGCCATCCCCCGCATGCGGCGACTCGGCTCTCGGTATGTCCGCGTGATGAGCTACAAGGTGCGCGAGGGAGCCGACCTGATGGAGGAGGAGCGCTTCCGGCGGATGCGCGAGGTGACCCGGCGCTTCCTCGACGCGGGCATCCAGCCGCTGCACGAGAACTGCATGAACTACGGCGGGATGAGCTGGCGCCATGCGCTGCGCCTGCTCGAGGCGGTGCCCGGCCTGAAGTGGGTCTTCGACACGGCCAACCCGGTCTTCAACCCCGACCGCACCCGCCCGGAGCCCCAGCCCCGCCAGGATCCGTGGGAGTTCTGGACGCAGGTCCGCGACGTGTCGGAGCACATCCACATCAAGGACGCCCGGTGGGTGGCGACCAAGAACGACGCCGACTACCACTGGCCGGGCGAGGGCGACGGGGCCGTGCAGCGCATCCTCGAGGACGCCTTCCGCCGTGGCTACGCCGGTGCCCTGAGCATCGAGCCCCACATGGTGGCGGTGTTCCACGACGCCAGCGGGGCGGCCGTGCCGCCGCCCGACGAGGCGCTCCGGGCCAACTTCGTGGAGTACGGCCAGCGCCTGATGCGGATGGTCGACGGCCTCGCCGGAGGCCCCGCCGGATTGCGATAGACCGCACGAATTCCGCCCGCCTTGCCGGTTGGATCGGAAGGTCGGAGAGAAAGTTTTTGGAAAAGTCCTTTGACAGTCGGGGTGAACTTCCTAGAGTGCGCCCCGCTTTCGGGCCAGTGGGGTCGTAGCTCAGTTGGTAGAGCACCACAATGGCATTGTGGGGGTCAGGAGTTCGAATCTCCTCGGCTCCACCACTTCAGCCCGAAGGTGAGGCCCAAGATCGGGTGCAGATTCGGGTCCAAAATCGGGCCTGAAATCGGGTCCAAAATCGCCCCCCAAGTCAGGTTTCCAATTCAGGTCCGAGCCTGGGTGATGGACTATGGCTGATCAATCACAGCCGATGAATTACGGCCAAACCCGGAGCCGATTTCGAGACGAGCCTCAGGGCCTTCATCCATGGCCTGCCGCGCTTGGCTCCTGAAGGGTCCGCAACGAACTCCTCGCCGACTGGGTGGATTTCTCCTCTCCGTCCCATTCCCGATGCCCCGCGGTCTCCGCTTGATGGCCGGGTATCCCGGCCAAACCCGGCGTCCATGAACGATTTGCGGTGATCTGACCACTCCCGATCTCCCATGCGGATTCGTTTGGAAGTCGCCGGCGAAGTCCCCGCCGGTTTCCTGCTGGCCGGACAGGGCCGGCTCGGGGAAGGCTCCGTCCGATGAAGGCGGCAGTGCTGCATGGTCGGGAGGACCTCCGGGTGGAATCGGTCGGGGAGACGCCGCTCGGGCCGGGTGAGGTGCGGGTGCGCATTGGCGCGGCCCTGACCTGCGGCACCGACCTGAAGGTCTACCGGCGCGGCTACCACGCGCGCATGCTCACGCCGCCCTGCCTCTTCGGTCACGAGTGGGCGGGCACGGTGGTGGAGACGGCGCCGGGGGTCCGGGGCGTCGGGCCGGGCGACCGGGTGGTCGGCGCCAATTCGGCCCCTTGCGGCCGGTGCGCCCCTTGCCGGGGCGGTCAGGAGAACCTGTGCGACGACCTGCTCTTCCTGAATGGCGCCTATGCCGAGTCCATCGTGGTGCCGGCCCGGATCGTCTCGGCCAACCTGATGCCCCTGCGCCCCGGGACCCCCTTCGAGGCCGCCGCGCTCACCGAGCCCCTGGCCTGCGTGGTGCAGGGCATCGGCGATCTCGCCCTCCGCGCGGACGAGCGCGTGCTGGTGATGGGGGCCGGCCCGATCGGGCTCTTTGCCGTGGCGTTGGCGGTGGAGGCGGGATGCGAGGTGATCGTGGCCGGTCGCGGCGGGGCCCGGTTGGCGCTGGCCCGGAGGCTCGGGGCCACCGGGGTGATCGACATGGAGGGACGCGAGGATCTGGAGGCGGCCGTGCGATCCGGGGTTCCGATTGCCGCGTTCGACGCCGTGTTCGAGGCCGTCGGCAAGCCCTCGGCCTGGGAGGCCGCGACGCGGCTGGTGCGCAAGGGGGGCAGGGTGAACTTCTTCGGGGGCTGCCCGTCGGGCACCACGGTGACCCTCGACACCGGGCTGTTGCACTATTCGAACCTGACGCTCCTGGCGAGCTTCCACCACACGCCCAGGTCCATCCGGGCGGCGCTGGACCGGATCGAGCGCGGCGTGGTCCGCGCCGCCGATTTCGTCGATGGCGAGGCCTCCCTCGACGAGCTGCCGGGGCTCTTCCGGTCCATGGCCGGGGGCAACCGGGCCGTGAAGACCTGCATCCGCCCGAACGGGTGAGGGCGCGGTCCGGGCGCGGTCCGCCCGCCGTTGCCGGCCCTTCCTGCGATTGGGGATGGCCTCCGGGCGGCGTTGCCGGTATTCCCTCCGCGCCATGCATGGAATCGCCGTCACCGCGTTGTGGATCTTCATCGCCCTCCTGGTCGCCGGCGGCCTTGCGGGCTTCCTCAAGGCCCGCTCCAAGGCCTCGCTCATCGCCTCGCTGGGCTCGGCCATCCCGCTGACGCTCGTGGCCCTCGGGCACCTGCCGGGCGTCGTGGCCATCGGCGTGCTCGCGCTGCTCCAGGCGGTGTTTTTCATGCGCCTGCGCAAGACCGGCAAGTTCATGCCCTCGGGCCTGCTCCTCGGCCTCTCGGTCGTGATGGAGGGCATCCTCGTCTATTTCGTGTTCACCGCCCGATCCTGAGCCGCCGTGCCCGACAACGGTCTCCCCATCTGGCGGCTGCATGCCGACCTCCTCCGCGCCCTGAGCGGAGGCAACCGGCTGGTGCTGGTCGCTGCCACCGGCTCGGGCAAGACCACCCAGGTGCCGCAGATGATCCTCGACGCGGGACTGGTGCCCGAGGGAAAGCAGATCGTGGTGCTGCAGCCCCGCCGGGTGGCCGCCCGCACGGTCGCCACCCGGGTGGCCTGGGAACGGGGTGTGCGCCTGGGCACGGAGGTGGGCTACCAGGTCCGCTTCGAGGACCGGATCGGCGAGGGCACGCGCATCGCCTTCGTCACCGAGGGCATCCTGCTGCGGTGGCTCCAGGACGATCCCCGGCTGGAACGGATCGCGGTGCTGGTCTTCGACGAGTTCCATGAGCGCAACCTTCTGAGCGACGTCGCCCTGGCCCTGGCCAAGCGCCTGCAGGCCACCGGTCGGCCCGACCTTCGCCTGCTGGTGATGTCGGCCACGCTGGATGCCGAGCCCGTGGCGCGCTACCTCGCGGCGCCCCCGCCGGATCGGTCCCCACCCGCGCCGCCGGACGTTGCGCCCGCGCACGCCGTCCCGGCGGTCCCGGCAGTCCTGGAGCCCGTGCCCATCCTGGTCTCGGAGGGGCGCACCTTCCCGGTGGAGATGCGCTGGCTCGAGTACGGCGACAGCCGGCCGGTGCATGAGCTGGCGGCCGACAAGGTCGAGCGCATCGTCGAGTCCGGCTGGGAGGGCGACATCCTGGTGTTCATGCCCGGCAAGGGCGAGATCCACGCCACGCTGGGGGCCCTCGCCGCGGCCCGGCTGGGCGAGCGGGTCGCGCTGATCCCCCTGCACGGCGAGCTGCCCCCGGAGGACCAGGATCGGGCGTTCCAGCCCAGCCCACTGCGCAAGATCGTGGTCTCCACCAACGTGGCCGAGACCTCGGTGACCATCGACGGCATCCGCCATGTGGTCGACGGAGGGCTGGCCCGGATGGCCCGCTACGATGCCGAACGGGGCATCCAGACCCTGATGGTCGAGGAGATCAGCCGGGCCTCGGCGGACCAGCGGGCCGGCCGTGCCGGACGCACCGCCCCGGGCACCTGCTGGCGGCTGTGGACCGAAAGCGGTCACCTCAACCGTCCCGCGCGCAACACGCCGGAGATCCAGCGGGCCGACCTCGCCGAGGTGGTGCTGCTCCTGCACTCGCTGGGTGTCCGGGAGGCCGCCACCTTCGACTGGCTCGACGCGCCGGACCGGGCGGCGGTGCTCCGGGCCGAGCGCCTGTTGCACCTCCTGGGAGCGCTCCGGCCGTCGGGGCAGGGGGTGGAGGCCGGCCCGGACGGGGACGCCGGGGGCGGGCCCGACGCGGCCTCGGACCTGACCCCGGTGGGCCGGCAGATGCTCCGGTTGCCCATGCACCCGCGCTTCGCCCGGCTGCTGATCGAGGCCTCGCGGCGGGGCTGCGTGCCGGCGGCCTGCCTCTGCGCGGCGCTCGTCAGCGGTCGCGACCTGCTGATGCGCGTGAACCGGGACGACCGGGCGATGGGCGACGCGCGGGAACTCTTCGAGGGCAGCACCCTCAGCGATTTCCACACCCTCCTGCGCGCCCACCAGTTCGCCCGCAACGCGCGCTTCGCCCTCGAGCCCTGCCGCCGGCATGGCATCCACGCCCAGACGGCCCGGCAGGTGGAGGACACCTTCCAGCAACTGGTCCGCATCGCCGAGCGCGAGGGCCTGATGCCCAGGGATCCGCGATCGGAACCCAACGCCGCCGCCGCCCCCGAGGGCGACGAGGCCCTGCTCAAGTCCCTGTGCGCCGGGTTCGTGGACCAGGTGTGCGTGCGCAAGGACTCCGGATCGCTGGACTGCCTGCTGACCGAGGGGCGCGTGGGCACCCTGATGCGCGAATCGGTGGTGCAGCAGGCCGAGCTTCTGGTGGTGGGCAGCCTGCGCGAGATCCCCGGTCGCAGCGGCGGGGTGCTGACGTTGCTGGGCCTGGCCACAGCGGTGAAGGTCGAGTGGCTCCGGGAGCTCTACCCGCAGCACTTCCAGGCCGCCGTCGAGCATGTCTACGACCGCCTGCACAAGCGGGTGTCGCCGGTGCGCCGCCTGCGCTTCCTCGACCTGGTGGTGGCCACCGAGCACCTGCGAGAGACCGACCCGGAGCAGTCGGGCCGCTGCCTGGCCGAGGCCTTCGCCCGCGGCGGGTTCGAGCTCCCGCAGCTCGACCATGACCTCAAGCAGTTCATCGCCCGGGT
>JBIKMQ010000045.1:0-9162 GCA_044359215.1 Candidatus Chromulinivoraceae bacterium | reverse complement strand
TTGCGGAATGGCTCGACGTCGGTGAGCTGCGAACCGATGTGCATCTGCAGGCCGCGCAGCCGGAGGTTGGGGAGCCTGGCGGCGCGCGCGTAGACGGCCTCGATGGACTCGAACTGGATGCCGAACTTGTTCTCGTAGGTGCCGGTGGTGATCTTGGCGTGGGTGTGGGCGTCGACGTTGGGATTCACGCGGACGGCCACCGGGGCGATCTTCCTGAGCTTCACCGCCACCTTGCTGATGCGCGCCAGCTCGGCCTCGGACTCCACGTTGAAGCTGTAGATGCCCTGCCTGAGGGCGAAGGCGATCTCCTCCTCGGTCTTGCCGACGCCGGCAAAGACGCACTTGCCAGGGTCGCCACCGGCGGCGATGACCCGCTGGATCTCGCCCGCGCTGACCGTGTCGAACCCGCCGCCGAGGTCCGCGAAGGTGCGGATCACGGCGAGGTTGGAGTTGGACTTCATGGCGAAGCAGATCAGGTGATCCAAGGGCGCCAGGGCTCCATCGAGCTTGGAGTAATGGTCGGTGAGGGTCGCCTGCGAGTAGACGTAGAGCGGGGTGCCGTGCTTGCGGACCAGGTCCGAAAGGGCGACGTCCTCGCAGTGGAGTTCCCGGCCGACGTAGCGAAACGAATGCATCGCCCGGGGTTTTGCCACAGGCGGCCCCCGGAGATCAATCGCGGGCCCCGCCCCCGCATCCCGGGGCCTCGGGGCCGGGGACGACGGGGCCGGAAACTGGCCACGGGACCAGGCCGCGGGACCAGGCGCTCATCCGATGGACCCCAATGGACCCCAATGGACCCGACAGACGCGAAAAGGCGGCGGGAGAGACCCGCCGCCTTCGCCGGGGCCGGACACGGAGTCCGGCCAGCCTCGGTAACTGTCCCGGCCGGGATCAGGCTCCCATGCCGTCCTCGAAGCTGCCCGCGGCCTGCGGGAAGCAGAGGTTCTTGGCCGTGTAGGCGATGCCGTCGGCCGAGCAGTAGTCGAGGGCCTTGTGGGCGCTCTCGGCCTCGACCACCAGCGGGGCCGACTGGCAGCCGTGCAGCTTGCAGTAGCGGTCCTGATAGCCCACGGCCAGCAGCAGCTCCACGTAGCGCTGCATGTTGAGGTCGCCGCTGCCGAGGTCGGTGAACTGCATGGCCCGGCGGGTCCAGTTCGGCTCCATGGTCCGCAGCGGGAAGCCCGGGCGGATGACGAAGTTCTTCACGTGGGCCGCGTAGATGTGCTTGCCGACCTTGAGGAAGCGGCTCTCCCAGGACTCCCCCTCCCAGCAGTGCGACGGATCGGCGTTGACCGCCAGGCAGGGGTCGTTGTCGCAGATGTCGACGAGCATCAGGAAGTCGTCGGCCGTCATGGCGGCGGTGCCCGGGTGGATCTCGTGGCACAGCTTCAGGCCCAGGCTGTTGGCGTGCTTGCGCAGCTTGGCCGTCTTCTTGACGAAGCGCTCCTGGCCCTCCTTGACGAGGTCGAAGCCGCCGCCGCTCCAGAAGCCCCAGGGGTATCCGCTGGCCAGTTCCCAGCCGAAGGCCACGCCCCAGAACATCGGCATGGACTTCACGCCGAGCTCGGCCGACAGATCCATGAGCTTGAGCAGGTACTTTTCGTGCCAGGCCTCGATCTTGTCGGGCGAGAGCTTGGCCACCTCGGGCGCGATGAAGGGATTGCCCGACTTCGTGCCGGTCCAGGCGCTGGTGTGCACCCAGAACGGGCAGTGGGAGGAGATGCCGTCCAGGCGCATGCCGCGGCTGCCGAAGGCCGCCGCGATGTCCTTGGCCTTGCGGAATCCGCCCTTGCCGTCCCCGAGCATGTAGTTGCTCGGCTGGGCGCCGGCCGCGCCGGCGGCCTTGGCGTAGTCAAGGAACTGCTCAAGGGTCTTGGCGCCGTGCTGGGCGCCTTCGATCGAAGCGTGGTAGGCGTTGGGCATAACAATGGTGTCGATGGGATTGCCGGACGATGGACGGCCGGTGAACTAACCGCTGGAGCCTCGGCAGGCAAATCGAAAACCTCGGGACACCAGTGAAACTGCGATGGAAGGCCCCGCCGGGCGATGGTGCGCGGGGACCGCCGGTCAGCGGCCCGGACCCACGCAGACCAGATGGGAACGGTCCCGGAGAAACAGCCGCCCGCCGGCGATTGCCGGCAGGGCACGGGCGCCGGAGCCGGACGCCTGGAAGCGCGCCACCTCGGTCGGCTTGGCCGGGTCGGCCTCGAGGATCCGCACCTCACCGCTCTCCATCAGCAGCAGGAGCCGTTTCCCGGCCGCCAGAACCGAGCCGGAGCCAGCCCGCTCCTGCGACCATCGGACCTTGCCACCGGCGGCCTCCACACAGCGGAAATCAGGCCCGGATTCCTGGCGCCCGTGGAACCCGTAGAGGAACCCGCCGACGGCGACCGGCGTGGCGAAGTGCGCCGAGAGCGATTCGTCCCCGGACCATGCGGGCTTGAGTCCGCCTCCATCCGGGGCCAGGAGCATCGCCGCCCCGGTCGCATAGCTGGCCGTCACGAACACACCGCCGGCGACCACCACCGGCGAGGCGGCGTTGACGCTGGCATGCATCCGCGCCCGCCACGGGAACCGGTCGCGCTCGCGACCGCTGTCGGCGTCGAGGACGAGCAGCCCGGCGCGGTTGAAACACAGCACGTCGCGACCCCCGGACCGGACCCGGGGCACCGGGGATCCATAGCCGGCCTCGTCGGCGCCGGCCTTCCAGAGCACCTTGCCGTCGGCCGCCGCGAAGGCCACCACCCCGGCCTCGGGCCCGCCCACCTGGACGATGAGCCGGTCGCCAAGCAGCAACGGCGAGCTGCCGAACCCGAAGAACCCCGCCTCCGCGCCGAAGGCCCGGGCGCAGTCCACCTGCCACAGCAGGCGTCCGTCGAGGCCCGAGACGGCGCGCAGGGTGCCCGAGGCTCCCAGGGCGAAGACCCGACCCGAGTCGGCGGCCGGGGTCGCCGAGGGACCGTCCCCCCCGCCGAACTGCGCCGAGTAGGTCGCCGGCATGGAGTGGGTCCACCGCGGCTTGCCATCGGACACCGCGAAGCAGTCGAGGATCTCCTGGTTTCCGGTCCGGTGGAAAAGATACACCCGGTCGCCAACGACGACCGGCCCGCTGAACCCCTCGCCCACGGGGCGTTTCCACCGCTGCGGCCAACCCTGCGGGGTCAGCCCGTCGAGGGCGGTCGGTGGGGCCTGGCCATCGCGGCCGGGCCCGAGGAACTGCCCCCAGTCGGCAACGGACGGTCCGGGACCGGCCCCAGGGGTGACGGGGGCGGCCGGAGTCGACGTCGCGGCGGAGACGTCGACGGCGGGGGCGACGATGGCGATGGCGATGGCGACGGCGACGGCGGGCAGGAGAAGACCCAGGCGGGCGGGGCGCGGCATCATGGCGGGAAGCACATTCACGGGGGCAGAGGGGACGGGGACGGGGCGGATCAAACCCCGCAGCGCCGCCCTTGTCGATGGGCACCCGCCGACGGACCGGGGCGCCGGAGGGCTATTCCTTGTCGGAGCCGCCCACGTCGATGGCCATGGAGATCTTGCTGCCGCCGGCCGCCTTGATGGCATCGAGCACCCGCAGGACATCGCCATGGGAGGCCTGGAGGTCGGGCTTCAGGTAGAAGGGGTAGTTGGTGTTCGAGGCCACCTTGACCCCGACCCGCGCCCCCAGCTCGGAGAAGGGCAGCCGCTTGCCCTCCACCTTCAGGTCGCCGTCGCGCTCGATGACGACCTCCATCATGTCGGGCTTCTCGCTGGACTTGGGCGCCACCGCCGATGGCAGGTCCATCTGCAGGGTGCGCAGGCGGTTCATGGTGAGCGTCACCATCATGAAGGCCGCCAGGAGGAAGAACATCACGTCGATGAGCGGGATGATCTCGACGCGGGCCTTCTTGACGGAGGTGGGGGATCCGAGGTGCATGGCGGGGTCGGGTCAGTCGCGGGCGTTCCCGGATTCCTTGGTCACGAACGACACCCGGGTGAACCGGGCCAAGCGGACCTGATTCAGCACGCCGCCCACCGCCCGGTAGGGGGCGGACTTGTCGCCGGTGATGAAGACGGGGGTCTTGGGATTGGCCTTGTAGCGTGCGGTCAACTCCTGGGCGAGCCGGGCGATGTCGACCATATTGGTGCCGATGGTCACCGTGCCGTCCTTCTCGACCCCGATGTTGAGAACATCGGGCTTGAAGTCGTCGCTGGCCTTCTTGGCCTCGATCAGCTCCATGGGGCGGGTCTTGGACTGCTGCAGGCTCAGGGACACCATCATGAAGGCGGCCAGGAGGAAGAACATCACGTCGATGAGCGGCACGATCTCGATGCGGGCCTTCTTGATGGGGATGGGTGAGGAGAACTTCCCCTTCCTCCCGCTGCTGGATGCGGCACTGCGTCCGCCACCTCCGCCGGCCATAGGTCAGGCATTCCGGGCTGCGATTTCGCGGCGGAAGGCGGCCGTGTCGAATCCTTCCTGCCTCGCCTGGGTGACCATGACCTCGACGTTGGTCGCGGCGGTCTCGAGGTCAAACTTCAGCCTCTCGAGCATCTCGTTGTAGAGGTTCAGGAAGAACACCCCGAGGATGGCCAGACCGAGGCCGGCCGCCGTGGCGATGAGCGCCTCGCCGATGCCCCCCTGGATCTCGGTCATCGCGCCGGCGATGCTGGATTCCCCCATCTTCTGGAACGAGCCCATGATGCCGGTCACCGTGCCGAGGAGACCCAGAAGCGGTGCCAGGGTGATGCAGGTGTCGATGAGCACCATGAACCGGCCGGCCCGCTTGATCTCCTGGCCGGCGGCCACCTGCAGGGCTCCTTGGAGCGACCCATGCACGTGGGTGAGCCCGTGGAAGATCATCCGCAGGATCGGGTCGGTCGACGCACGGGTCCGGGCGACGGCATCCTTGAAGTCGCCGTTTTCCATCGCACCCAGGGTGTTCTCCAGCTGGGCCATGTCGCGGCGGCGCCCGAGCAGGATCCAGAAGACGCCCCGCTCGGCGACGACGGCAAACTGGATGAGGGCGACGAGGGCGATCGGATACATGATCGGTCCGCCCTTGGTGAAGTATTCGGCGAGGGTGTTGGCGAGCATTTGGGTCGTGGTGGATGGAGCGGTTCCCGGACGGGTCCCGCGGGTGGCATCGGTTCTGGAAATGGCGCGTGGCCGGGTCGGTCAGGAAGTCAGCGCAGGCGGTATTCGAAGGGGATGATCCACTCTCCGGCGTCCTCGGGCCGGAATCGCCACAGGCGGCGGACGTGCTGCCGGAAGGACTTGTCGAGGATGTCGCTGCCGGAAGAGACCAGGAGCTTGATCCCGGTGATTGCCCCGGTGGCGTCGATGGTGACCAGGAACTCGCCGGACCCGGTCTCCCGATTGGCCAACGCCTCGCGCGGATACGATGGCTCGGGGGTGTAACGCCCCTCGACGCTCCCGGCACCACGGCGGTCCAACCGTCGAGGTCCGGAGGGACCCTGGGGCGCCGACGGGGCGCCGCGGCCCTTCTCCGCGGGGGGTGGTGCCGCGAAATTGGGATCCTTGGAGATGATGACCGGACCCGTCGGCACCACGGGGAATGGCACGTTGAGGTCGGGCGCGGCCACCAACACCGGGGGCACCGTCACGGGCTCCATGGGTGTCGGCTCCTCGGGCACGTCTTGATCCGTCGCCGGCGGGGGGGGCTCCTCGGGATTGGTCTTGAGCACCTTGACCTCGACGGGCTGGACGACCGGTTCAACGGCAAACCTCCGGAGAACCAGCCCGGGAGGATGGGCGATGCCCAACAGCCCGCCCACGAGGAACAGGGCACAGACGGTGTTCATCCAGACGAGCCGGCGCCCGGTGTCCTCGGCCGGTTGGGGCAGGCAGGAACGGTAGAGCTCCGATCGGAGCGGGTACCGTGGGCGCCCATCTGCGTCCATGGATGCGGCGATCATCGACTAAACCATGCCCGATCGCGGCGGGAATGGAAGGCTGGGGGACTGCATGCGGGACTGCGTTTTCCGGAGGCTCTTCGACGGTCGATCCGGCCCAGGATGGCGCCAGACGACGGTCGCCGGACCACCTACCGTCACCGGCGGATCATGGGCCAAATCCGACCTTCGGCAACGCCGGGTTTCGCGGCCGGTCCTCCGGCTTCGGCGATGACGCCCTTCCCCTGATGGGGGCCCCAGGCTTTCAGTCCCGCGGCGTGTACACGACCCGGGTCCCGGCCACCAGGTCATGCAGGGCCCGGCGGGTGGGCCCGAGGACCAGCAGGTAGCCCAGCCCGAGGGACAACAGGGTGAGCGTGCCCGCCAGGTAGCGGCGGAAGGCACCGGCGTACCCGGGGCTATCGCCCTCGAGGGTCACCACCGACAACCCGACCATCCGCTTGCCCGGCGTCGTGCCCCAGCGGCCCTGGAATCCGACCAGGTAGGTCAGGCTCACCCCGGCGCACAGGGTGACGAACATCGCCTGGAACCGGAGCAGCAACCCGAGGTCCGGAAGCGCTCCACCCGGGGAATCCAACTGCACGCGGACCTGCTGGAGGAGGGCCTGGAGCTGCTCCTGCCAGGGCAGGAGGACCAAATCGACCAGGAAGAGGATGATCGTCCAATCGGCCAGGCATGCCAGGAGCCGGGGCACGAAGCCGGCATCAGACAGCCCCGCCAGGGGCCGGGCCGGCGGAGCCACCGCATCGGGCGCCGCCGAGAGGACGGCCGGCGGAGGCGGGGAAGGCAGGTCCCAGACCAGCTCATGCCGGCCGGAGGCCTCGATCCAGCGCTCGTCCCCGTCGCTCCACACGAGGGTCGCCGGGCCGAGCCGGCCCTCCTGGGCCCATTGGCGCAATTCCTCCAGGGAGCCGGAATATTCGCGCCCATCCGCGCCGATCATCGTGTAGGGTGTGGCCATGAAGGACCCCGACCAGATAGGGCCGGAATCGCAAATGGGCAACCGCCTTCCTTCCGCCGGGGCTGATCCCCACGGCGAGCCGGCCCACGGCAACACCCCCCGTTGGCCATTGAAACCTCAGCCGCTTCCGGATGTCCTCAATCCAGGCACCGCCCCCGTCCCACCGATGAACCCCACCGAACCCACCGCCGTCACCGTCGCCGCGATCGAACAATTGACCGCGCGCCACCAGGCGCTGGTGGGGGAGCTGGGCAAGGCCGTCATCGGGCAGCGGGAGATCGTCGAGAACACGCTGCTGACGCTTTTCGCCGGCGGCCATGCGCTCATCACCGGCGTGCCGGGCCTGGCCAAGACGCTGCTGATCCGCTCCCTGAGCCAGGCGGTGGACCTGCAGTTCAACCGCATCCAGTTCACCCCCGACCTGATGCCGGGCGACATCACCGGCACCGACGTGCTCGAGGAGGACCCCGAGTCGGGCCGACGCCGGCAGGTGTTCCTGCCCGGGCCGGTCTTCGCGAACCTGGTCCTCGCCGACGAGATCAACCGGACCCCGCCCAAGACGCAGGCCGCCATGCTCGAGACCATGCAGGAGCGGCAAGTCACCGTCGGCGGGCGCACCTACCCTCTGCCGAGGCCGTTCCATGTGTTCGCCACGCAGAACCCCATCGAGCAGGAGGGCACCTATGTGCTGCCCGAGGCGCAGGCCGACCGCTTCATGTTCTGCCTCAACACCACGTACCCCTCCCCCGCCGACGAGGAGCGGGTGGTGCGTGAGACCACCGGGACCGCCCTGCCGGCGATCCGACCGGTGATCACCGGGCCCGAGCTGATCGAGGCCCAGGCCCTGGTGCGCAGCGTACCGGTGAGCGACGAGGTGATCGCCTATGCGGTGCGCTTGGTCTCGCGCACCCGTCCCGAGACGCAGGAGGCGCCGGCGTACATCCGGGAGTTCGTGCGCTGGGGCGCCAGCCCGCGGGCCTCGCAGTTCCTGGTGCTCGGGGCCAAGGCGCGCGCCGCGACCACCGGCCGCCTCTGTGCCGACGACGAGGGCATCCGCCACGTCGCCCGGCAGGTGCTGCGTCACCGCATCAGCCCCAACTTCAACGCCCGCGCCCAGAAGGTCGGGGTGGAGGGCCTCATCGACCGGCTGCTGAAGGACGTGCCCGTCCGCTAGGCGCCCGGAACCCCGGACCCGCAGGACCATGAACCCATCCCTCGAGATCGATCCCGGACTGCTGGCCTCGGTGGAGGACCTGCCGCTCCTGGCACGCTCGATCGTGGAGGGGTTCCTCGACGGCCTGCACCGCAGCCCCTTCCTGGGCTACTCGACCGAGTTCGCCAGCCACCGGCAGTACGTCCAGGGCGACAACCTGAGGCACGTCGACTGGAAGGTCTGGGCGCGCAGCGATGCGCTGTACGTGCGCCAGTTCGAGGACGACACGAACCACCGGGCCCGGATCTACCTCGACACCTCGGCCTCGATGGATTTCGGCGCGGGATCCACCCACAAGTTCACCCGTGCTCGGCTGCTGGCCGCGGCGCTGGCGCACCTGATGGTGCTGCAGCGCGATGCCCCAGGCCTGGTGCTCTTCGGCCCGGAGGGACGGCAGGCCCTGCCCTGCGCGGCCACCCGCGACCACGTGCTGGAGTTCTTCGCCGAGCTGGCCCGCGCCCGGCCCGGGGGCCCGACGGCCGTGGGGCCCGACCTGCTGGGAATCGTCCAGGCGGTGTCCCGGCGCGGGCTGGCGGTGGTCGTCTCCGACTTCTTCACGGCCGACGACTCGGCCTTCGAGCTCCTGCGCCAGCTCCACGCGCACCGCCAGGAGACGGTGGTGTTCCAGGTGCTGTGCCCGGAGGAGCTCGAGCTGCCGGAAGACGGCCAATGGCTGCTCGAGGACGCCGAGACGGGCGAGGAGCGGCTGATCGACCTGGATGCGGCGCGCCGGGGATACCGGGAACGTCTCGAGGCCTTCTGCGCGCGGGTACGCTCCGAGTGCGAGGCCCATGAATTCGATTACGTGCGGCTGGCCACGGACCAGCCGCTGGACCAGGCGCTGCGGGCCTACCTCGAACGGAGGACCCGCCTGTGAGCCACCGCCCCCGGCCGACTTCACAGGCAAAATCCCGGCCAAAATCCCGGCCAAAATCCAGGGCGACCCCCTGGCCGATCCGCCCCGGCTGAACCCCCGACCGGCATGCCCTTCCTCTTCACCCAAGCCTTCCTGCTGTCGGCCCTGGCCGGCCTGGGCATCCCCGTGCTGCTGCACCTGCTCCTGCGCCAGCGC
>JBIKMQ010000044.1:0-9208 GCA_044359215.1 Candidatus Chromulinivoraceae bacterium | reverse complement strand
TGCCGTGTCGAATCTCCCTGATTTTCAGCGGGTCATGGCTCTGGCCGCCAACCGCGGTGCGCGCCTGCTCAACCAATCCGAGTTGGCCCGGGATGCCGCCCAGCCACAGCCCACGGTTCATCGGTACCTGAACCTGCTGGAGACGGGCTGCCTGTTGGTGCGGCTGAGTCCCTTCGCCACCAACCCATCCACCGGGCTTGTGAAGGCCAAGAAGCTGCTCTGGAGCGATTGCGGCCTGGCGGCCTGGCTTGCGGGGATCCGGAACGCGGCGGATCTGGCCCGGAGGCTCGACCCCGGGTTCTGGCTCGAACAGGCGATCTTCCAGACCCTCCAAGTGTGGCGGGCTCTGGAGCCTTCACGCCGCAAGATCCACTTCTGGCGTGACCGCTCGGGGCGCGAGGTCGACTTCGTGCTCGAGAAGGACGGGGTGTTGGTGGGGCTGGAGATCAAGGCCTCTCGTCAAGTGGCGCCCTCGGATGCCGACGGCATCCAGGCATTCCGCCTGCGGGTGGGCCGATCCCACCGGTTCCAGCGGGGCGTCGTTCTCCACGGAGGGGCCGGCCGGCCGCTGGGTCCGGGGCTGTGGGCGTTGCCGTGGGGATGGATGCTCCCGGCCCAGGGATGTCCACTGGCGAAGCCGGGTGTGGAGCCATGATCCACCGGCAGGGCTCAGAGCCGGTCCGGATCTGAGTGGGTTTTCAGATTTCTTGTGCGGTTTCATCATCGCCGGGCATGGGTTGATATCGATGACGCTGGAACCCGCCATGTCCGAAGAGGCCGAACTGCTCCGCCGCTACGCGGAGGAGCGGTCGGAAGCGGCGTTCGAGGAGGTGGTGCGCCGCAACCTGAATCTCATCCATTCCGCGGCAATCCGGCAGGTCGGTGGCAACCCGGCAGCTGCGGCAGACATCGCCCAGGCGGTCTTCACCGAACTCGCCTGCCAAGCGAACCGACTCATGCGGCATCCGGCGTTGGTGGGCTGGTTGTACACGACGACCCATCGCATGGCTGCCCGATACGTCCGGGATGAGACTCGCCGTCGACGTCGCGAACACGATGCGTACGCCATGCAGGAAACCCATCGCCTCACCGATCCCGAAGCCGATTGGAACCGTCTGGCACCGGTGCTCGACGAGGCCATGCACGAGTTGGCCGAAGCGGATCGAACTGCCTTGCTGTTGCGCCATTTTCAACAATGCCCCTTCGCCGAGGTGGGCGCCCGATTGGGCCTCAGCGAAAACGCCGCTCGGATGCGTGTGGACCGCGCCCTAGAGCGACTGCGCAAACACCTGGCACGGAGAGGGATCACTTCCACGGCCTCGGCGGTGGTTCTCGCCCTGAACGGCCCTGCCGTTGCTGCGGCCCCGGCCGGTCTCGCCGCGAATATCTCGGCCGGTGCTTTGGCTGCGGGTGCACTCACGGCTTCCACGCTTGGACTGCTTTCTTTTATGTCATCCACTCCAGTCAAAGTCGGGGCCGTTGTCGTGGGTTGCGCCCTGCTGAGCACCGGCCTGATGGTGCAACAGCAACGCCTGCAACGACTGCGAGGCGAGCAAGCCTCGCTGACGGAACAGTTGGCGGAACAATCCGCCGCCTTGGGCAACACCCGAGAACTTCTCGCGCGGAAGGACGCCGAACTCGCGGCCTCCCGGGAATCACTCGATGAACTGGTGCGCCTGCGAGGTGAAGTGGCGCGGTTGCGTCGCGGAGGCCCGCTGCCAATACAAGAGGGTCAATCAACCCCTGGGCTCCTGCCGGCCGGCCGTCTGCCAGCTGGGGAGACTCCTGAGGTCTTGGGTCTAATCGAGGGGTTGGAACGGACGAAACGCCGCATGGATGGGTACGGACAGGATGCGGCTGACGCTCGAGAACAAATGCAAAGAATGGAGACCGACCTTCAGGTACCCCAAGAAGTTGTCGATTCTGGACGGCTCCCGGAGCCATCCAGCCCCGAGCTCCAAAAACGGCTCCAGCCCTACTTCGAAGTGAGACTTGAGTTCGATGCTCTCCAGCGCAAACGAGGGGGGTTGATGCTTCGGTTTGCTCAAGAAGCGTTTGATCAATTGATTTCCTTCGATGAGAAGGGGCACGGAAAGACCCTCACGGACTGGTATGGTCTGCAGGCCACCACGGCCCGGGAGAAAATGCAGCGCTTGCAGGCCGATCTTCAGGTGCCCCAAGAAGTCGTCGATTCGGGACTGCTCCCGGAGCCATCCAGCCCTGAGCTCCGGAAACGACTTCAACCATACTTCGAGGCGAGGAAGGAGGCAGATATCTTCCATCGAACCTGGGATGGCTTGAGGCTTCGGGCTCTCCAAGGTCGGTTTGAACGAGAGGCGGAAACAGAAAGATCGCTGGGAAATTCTCCCGAGGTGAATCCCTAGAGCTCTCTGGAACAAAAGGATTCACCGACCCAGATCGGTCCCGAGCCCAAGCCCACCACGGAGGCCTTGGCAAAGATCGTGAGAGAGGGGGTGACGTTACCCTATAATGACGATGGAGTATTCCAGGCTGCCAGTCCCATCGCGATGGGCGGATGGCCGATGAAGGGGGCACGATGTGTCACGTGCGGCCAATGCTTCCGCGATTCTGCCTTCGGCTCCCCGGATGCTGGCGCCGACCGCTCCACCGGCCGGGTTCACCTTCAAAGTCGCCAGTCCTTTGGGCGGATTCCTGAACGTGGAAACATCGACCGACCTCGGTGTTTGGACGGTGCTCGGAGCCAATCGTTCCTCCGAGGTGTTCCACGACACCAACTCGCGGGAGAATAGCCGGTTCTACCGGGTCCGGCCCTTTCATGCGCCCTGAGAAGGGCAGGGGGCTACATTTAGCAGAGGATGCCGATGGGCTTGGTCGGTGGTGATGGCATGCGCCACCAGTCGGGATGTGCTTGGCCTGCGGGCGGGCGATGGGATTCCATCGGCCAATGATGAGGCACTCGTTGAGGTGGGCGGTCGGGATGTGGTTGGCGCTCGCGCCCGCCGTGGGCCTCGGCGCGGAATCGGCGGCGGATTTGGCGCTTCGGGCCTTCTACCAGCGGCGCCTCGACGCCTCGTTCCGACTGGAGCCGACGACGGCCACGCTGTTGGGAGACCACCGCTTCGATGACCAGTTGGAGGATGTCTCGAAGGCCTCCCGGGCGCGATGGGTGGCGGAGACTCGGGCCACGCTCCAGGCGCTGCCCAAGGAGGTGGAGTATCGCGCGCTCAGTCGCGATGGGCAGATCGACTTCGAGATCCTCCGGCACGACCTCCAGGCCTCGCTCTGGCTGAACGACAACACGCGGCCCTTCGAGGAGGATCCCCGCGTTTACGGCAGCTATGTGAGCGACAGCGTCTATTCGCTGCTCGCCCAGTCGACGCGGCCCAAGGAGGAGAACCTCCGGAACGCCATCGCGCGCATGCGCAAGATCCCCGCCATCCTGGACGAGGCGGAGCGGACCCTGCGCCATCCGCCGCGGTCCATCCTCGAGACGGCGATCCGCCAGAACAAGGGGGCGATCGCGTTCTACGAGTCCGAGATCTTCGAGCTGGCCGGCCAGACGCCGCAGCGGGCCGAACTCCAGGCGGCCGCCGCACCCGTGGCGGCCCGGTTGAAACGGTATCAGGAGTTCCTGGAGAAGGAGCTCCTGCCCCGGGCGACGGGCGAATGGCGGTTGGGGCGGAAGCGATTCGCCCAGAAACTGGAGTGGGTGCTCGATGCCGGGGTCGGCGCCGACCGGGTGCTGGCCGACGCCGAGTCGGAATTCGCCCGGGTGAACGGCGAATTGCGGGTCATCTCCCGTCAGTTGTGGAGCCGCTATTTCCCGCGCCAGCCGCTGCCGCCCGACGATGTCGAAGGACGCCGCCAGTTGGTGGCCCGGGTGATCCAGGCCGTCAGCCAGGAACACGGGGCCGCCGAGGCTCTGGTCTCCGACGCGCGTGCGTCGGTCGATCGCATCAAGGCCTTCATCCGCGAACGGGACATCCTGCGGTTGCCCGAACCGGACCGCTGCCAGGTCATCGAGATGCCCGAGTTCAAGCGGGGCAACTCGCTGGCCTACATGGAGTCGGCTCCGCCGCTGGATCCGGCCGCCGTGAGCTTCTATGCGGTCAGCCCGCCCCCGGCGGATTGGGGTGCCGACCGGGTGCGCAGCTTCCTCGAGGAATACAACCAGCACATGCTCCAGATCCTGACGATCCACGAGGCCTACCCGGGGCACTATGTGCAGTTGGAATATGCCAATCGATCCACCTCGCCCATCCGACGGGTGCTCCAGTCGGGGGCCTTCGTCGAGGGATGGGCCGTGTACACCGAGCAGATGATGCTCGACCAGGGCTATGCCGACGGGGATCTGCGGGTCCGGTTGATGCAGCTCAAGTTCTACCTGCGGGCGGTGGTGAATGCCATCCTCGACCACCGGTTGCACTGCACCCGGATGACCGACGATCAGGCCATGAAGCTCATGGTGGAGGGCGCCTTCCAGTCGGAGGGCGAGGCCCGCCTGAAGCTGATCCGGGCCAAGCAGAGCAGCACCCAGCTCAGCACCTATTTCGTCGGCCGCATGGCCCATCACCGCCTGCGGCAGGAGATCGAGCGGGAACTCGGCGAGCGCTTCGAACTGGGCCGCTACCACGAGGCCGTGATCTCCCATGGTTCGGTGCCCACCAAGTACCTGCCGGAACTGGTTCGGGCCCGATTGAAGGAGGCGCGTTGAGGCCCGGGGCCTCGTATCGGTCGTGACGATCCCCGATGCGTGGGCCGGGCCGTTTGCGGCCCTCAGCGGAGCAGCAGGGCCACCCGGGAGTGCGCGAACACCACGTCGGGGTCGCGTTGCAGGGCCTCGAAATAGCTGCGTGGAAACCCGTGGCCCTCTTCGGAGGCCACGAGCATCTGGCGAACCTGCCGCAGCAGGTGGGAGGCCTCGTCCGGGGTGGGCGGGATGCGGCGGTCCAGGGTCTCGTCGAGGGTGACGATCAGGCGCGAGAGCGGTTGCAGCCAGGCGAACCACGGGTCGCCCGAGAGCAGGCGCAGGAAGTGGTTCGGCGAAGGGATCGGGCCGACCGTGGCCTCGTAACCGACCCGCTCGGAATCCACGAGGGTCTTGTGGAGTTCCAGCAGGGCCTGCCGGACACTTCGCAGGCGGGGATCGGCGTCGTGGGACAGGTTCATGGGCCGGAGCATCTCCCGGATCCAGCCCGCCGGCAAATCGCCGGGGACGGTGGGGCCATGGGACTTCGATGGGGTGGGCTTCCTCAGCAGCCGGGCTCAGGCGCGTGAAGCGACGGGTCAACGGGCCCGTCGCCGCAGGGCGTCCAGCACCCCGCAGGCGAAGAGCATCCCGGCCATCATGCCTGCGGTCATGCCGGCATAGGCGATGAGGAATTGCCCGGGATGCCCCGGGCCGGCCCAGCGCAGGGCACGCGTCGCCCCCCAGTCCATCCCGCCCGCCATCGAGACGGCCAGGGCCACCGCGACCGCCAGACGGGTCCAGGGTCCGGTCCAGGCGGTGATCGCGCCCCTCATGAAGGGCAGGCCGGCCGCCACCATGGCGAGGGTCATCCAGGGGACCCCGGCGCCGAACCCGAAGTAACGGTGGCCTGAGCAGCAGAGGCACACCCCCTCGCGCATCACCGGCCCGAATCCGGCGTCGGCCCACCAGCCCACCAGCATGGCCAGGTTCGCCGGACCCAGCATGCCCCAGACCATCGGTGCCCAACGGGTCGGGCGGTCGGGCGAGCCCGACGCCGGCAGCTTCCGGTCGTGGGTTGGGTTCATGGTCTCGGCCCGGGTCGACGCCCAGGCCGTGAGCAACGCGAGGCTTGCCACCACTCCCGAGGCTCTGGGCCCCAGGTTTCCCAGCCCGATGAGCCACGGCACCTGAAGCACGAGGCCGGCGGGGATGATCCACGGGGTCACTGGCCGGATCCGGGCCGGAAGCCCCTGTTCCGGGCGGTCCATGCCCGCGACGGCGCGGCTTGCTGCGTTCCGTGGGCGTTCGTCCGGATGGCAAGACCCGCCCCGCCAGGCCCGCCAGGCCACCACGGCGCTGCTGCCGCTCATCAGCAACGCGGCGACCACCGGGTGAAGATGGCCGGTGGCCGCGAGCACCATGCCGAGGCCGTTGTAGGCGACGGCGAAGCGCAGGTTCGCCTCGATGGAGTCGCGCACCCGGCGTGCCACGGCCACGGCCGCCGGGATCTCCCGCAGGTCGCCTCCGCACAGCACGACCTCGGCGCTGGCCACGGCCAGCGGGGCGCCTTCGAGCAGCCCGATGCCGACATGGGCCTCGGCCAGTGCCGCCGCGTCGTTGATGCCGTCGCCGACGAAGAGCACCCGTTGGCCCGCCGCCTGCCAGCGACGCACCTGCTCGGCCTTGTCGAGGGGGCCAAGGCCCCCGTCGATGCGTCGCGCGCCGTCGTCGTCCACCGCGTCGGCCAGACCCGCGACCCCGGCGACCACCTCCCGGACACGGTCCATGCGGTCGCCCGACAGTACCCGGGCCGGGATGCCCAGCTGCTCGAGGTCCTCAAGGGTGGACGCGACGGACGAGCGGAGCCGTTCCTGGACCTGTCCCACCGCCACGGGGATGCCGTCGGCCGATGCCCAGACGCGGCTTCCCGGACCTTGCAAACGATCCTCCAGACCGGGATCGGCCCCAGATGCCCAGGCCCAGTCCCTCCGGCCGATCCGCACGGTCATCGGTGGTCCGGACTGCAGGAAGACGATGGCCTGCACGCCCTGGCCCGGCACCACTTCGAAGGCCTCCACGCGCCTCGCGCCGGCCTCCGGGTCGTTCCCGGCGACCCGCCCCTGGAAGGCCCGGGCGATGGGGTGGTGGCTGCGCGCCTGCACCGCCGCGAGGATGGTCAGCCATCGGTGGCGGTCGGCCGCGTCGCCCCGGGTCACGAGGTCCACCAGGCTCAGGCGGGATTCGGAGAGGGTGCCGGTCTTGTCGAAGGCGGCGAGGGTGACCGAGGCCAGGCGCTCCAGGGCGCGGGCGTCCCGGACCACGAGGCCACGGGCCGCCAACGTGGCCATGCCCTGCCACAGTCCGAGGGGCGTCGCCAGGCCCAGCGCGCAGGGGCAGGCCACCAGCAGCACCGACAGCCCATGGAACAGGCCCTCGGCCCAGTCTCCCCGGAGACCGGCCCAGAGGAAGGCACCCACGGCCGTGGTGATCACCACCGGCAGGAAGACGCGGGCCAGCCGGTCGGCCTGTGCCTGCGCCTGGCTGGTCCCCAGGGTTGCCCGGGCCTCGCCGACCCGGCGGATCAGCTCATCGAGGCCGCGCGTCCGGCCGGAGCCTCGGCTGCGGACCACCAGCTCGGCATCCTCGCTGAAACCGCCGGCCATCACGGGATCACCGAGCCGCCGGACCACCGGCTCGGGCTCCCCGGTCAGCGGGGTCTCCCGCACGAACCCCTCGCCCCGGACCACCACGCCGTCGACCGGGATGGGCTCCCCGGGCAGCACGCGCACGAGGTCTCCGGTGACGATGTCCCGCACGGATACCCGGACATCCGGCGGGCCGACGCGGAGGGCCGTGGCGAAGGTCTCGTCGAGTCGCCGCGTCTCCGACAGGGCCTGCTCCCGGGCGCGGGCGGTCAGGGCCTTTCCGGCGCTGTAGACCGTGAGCAGCACCGCCACCACCTCGTAGTAGACCGGCCCGGAGCCCCGGAGGGTCGACTGCAGCGAGGCGCCGAAGGCCCCGAGGACGCCCGAGACGAAGAGCAGCTCGAGCCCCAGGGTCCTTCGGCAGGCGCAGTCCCAGGCCGCTCGCAGCAGCGGCGGGCCCAGCAGCCAGAGGACCCCGAGCGTCAGGGTGATGAGGAGCCCGTGCAGTCCGTGGCGCACGGTCCCCTCGGGCTCCGACAGATTGAGGGCGAACCCGAGGAGCATGGCCTGGCTGGCGACCACCGCGCCGAGCACGATGCGGAAGAGCACGCGTCCCCGGGAGGGGTCGTCGACGCGGTCGGAGGGATCCGTCGGCGGGCGCTCGCCGAGCAGCCGGCATCCGTAGCAGCAGAAGCGGCGATCCGCCCCGGCCTCCACGAGGGCGGGCGCCGGGGGCAGGGGACCCTGGCAGTGGGCGCAGAGGTCCGGCCGTGGCGGGGTCCGGGAGTCGGTCATGGCGGATCAGGGAGAGCCTGTGGGGTCGCGTCCGTGGGATCCACCCGACGGAAGGTCAACGGCCCGGGGAGCAGGCTGCGGAGCAGGTCCGACTTCCGGTCCGCGGCGGCGAGTTCGTCGTCGATGCCTCCACGCGCGACTACCCGGAGTTCGATGCCCCCGCCCGCGCGTCGGGCCGAGACCGAATCCACCGCCTGGAGATGGCGTCGATCCAGCCCATCGGCCGTCCGCAGGCAGGCGGCCATCCAGGCGACTCTGGTCTGGTCGGTCGCCGGGAGGCCCCGGAGATCCTCGTGTTCCGGGTCGGGCAGGGCCTTGCGGTGGTACCTGGCCACGGCCGCCACGCAGCGCACCTCCCTTTGCGTCAGGGTCTCCCAGGTCGATTCCCGGATCAGCCGGGCCGAGGCCTTGTGGTGTCCCTTGCCGTCGGGGGCGGTGGCCGACCAGCCGATGTCGTGGAGCAGCGCGGCGCACTCCAGCAGCTCGCGCTCGCGGGCGCCCTGCCCATGGATCGGGCGCAGCGCGTCGTGGAGCTCCAGCGCCAGCCGGGCCACCTGCCGGGCATGCTCCGGCTCCCGCTCGTGGCGGGCAAGGAGCGCCTCGATCGGGCGGTGCAGGGGATGACTGCCGGGGTGCATGGCCGGATGCGATCCATGGAATCGCACCTGGACCGGGTTGTCTGCCCCGGAATGGGCGCATGGGTGAGGCCGGCTCGGACGTCGGGGAGAAGATCCCCGGCGCGGGGCAAGGTTGCCCCTGGATTTTGCACTTCCGCCCGTGCCGGCCCACCGCAACCCTCGGAGCCTCATGGAGACACCCGACCAGTGGCGAGAACTCTTCCGCATGCAGAAGGCCCTCAACGCCCGCATCGGCGTCCACACCGACGCCATGACCGAGGCCGAGAAGACCCAGTGGATCCTCAACTACTGCCGGGCCATGTCCCAGGAACTGGCCGAGCTGACCGACAGCGTCCCCTGGAAGTGGTGGGCCAAGTACCAGAAGTTCGACGAGCAGAACGCCCGGGTCGAGGTGGTGGACTGCCTGCACTTCCTCATCAGCATGGCCCAGGTCCTTGGAATGAGCGCCGACGACGTGT
>JBIKMQ010000043.1:0-9222 GCA_044359215.1 Candidatus Chromulinivoraceae bacterium | reverse complement strand
CCCGCGGGGCAGGGGAGCGGCCAGCATGTCGCCCGCCACCACCCGCACCCGGTCGGCGAACCCACGCTCGGCGATGGCTTGGTTGCAGATCGCATCCACCGGGGGTTTCTCGAGCACGGTGGCCGTCAGCCCGGGGAAGTGGGCGCACAGGGAGCAGGCGTAGATGCCCGAGCCCCCGGCGATGTCCAGCAGCGAGCGGGAGCCACCGATGGGCAGGTGCTTGGCCAGGGCCTGGGCCAGGAACACCCCTCGGCAATCCATCGCGCGGGTGAATTGCCGGGCGAAGTCGGGCTTCTCCATGGCCTTGTGCCAGTCGGGCTGGGAGGCCTGGCTGCCCCAGTTGGCCGGCTTGTCGGTCCGCAGGACCCGCAGGAGGTCCACGACCACAGGCCTATCCACGAGCGATTCGTAGTAGGGCCCGATGAACCAGGGCGAGGTGGACACCAGGTGCTCCCGGGCCGTCTCCGTCACTTCCAGACGGCCATCCCCACCTGGCTGGATCAGGCCCATGGCCCGGAAGAGCGTGACCATGACGTCGGCGGGGCGCGTGTGGAGTTCATGGCGTCGGCAGAGTCCCGACAGGTCGGTCGGTTCGGCGGCCAACGCCGTGAAGAAGTCGAGCCGCACGAGCGCCAGGATGAGCAGGTCCTCGGCGTAGAGGGCGTCGCGGTAGCGGTACAGGGCGGTGGGGTCGGTCGCCGGGGGAAGCGTCAGGGGATGGGCCATGGTGTGAGGGGGCGGTTTCGCGGGATCATCCCGGGTGTCAGAACGGATCCTCGCCGTCGTCGATGGGATCGGGATCGGGGTCGGGGTCGCGAGGATCGCTCAACCCGTGGGCGGCTCGGCCTCTGGAGGGAGCCTCGCGCGTGGATCGACCGGGCAGCGCCGGCACCGGCGCGTGGATCTTCCATTCCTCGACGAGCGTCTCCGGGAATTCGCCCAGGAACCGCGACGCCGGTTGGAAGGCCTCGCCAGCCCCCGCGATGAATCGCAGCAGCGGCCGGCAGAGGTACAGCTCGTCCTTGGCCCGGGTCAGCGCCACGTAGAAGAGCCGGCGCTCCTCCTCCTCGCCCTCGGCGGTCTCGGCGGATCGTCCGCTGGGGAAAAGCCCGTCACAGAGCATGATCACGAAGACCGCCCGGAACTCGAGGCCCTTGGCCTGGTGGATGGTCGACAGGCGCAGGCGTTCCTCCTCGTCGCCCTCGCGCGGCTGGTTCTGCTCGGCCTCGAGGTTCGACTGGAGGGCCAGTTCCGAGAGGAACAGCGTGGTGTCGGCAAAGGAGTCGGCGTAGGCGGCGAGTTGGGCCAGGTCTTCCAGGCGGTTGCGCGCGTTCTCGTAGGTCTTGCGCAGGTAGTCCTCGTAGTCGGCCTCGAGCACCCAGCGGATGAGCCGGCCGGGCTGCCCCCGGCGGTCGGGGTGTTCGCACTGGGCGATGGTGGCCGTGAACTGGGCCCAGGCCGCCGCGGCCTTCTTGGGCACGCTGCGGCTGATGGCGCTGAGTTCCGGCGCGATGGGCCGGGCCTCGGGAAGGGATCCGTCGTTGTCGGATACCTCGAATTCCGGGGTCGAATCGGACGAGGGAAGAAATCGCGCGCTGAAGGCCGCCCACAGCGTGTCCGCGCTCTTGCCGCCAACGCCGGGCAGCATGCGGGCCAGGCGCTTGAAGGCCAGTTCGTCGGCCGGGTTGGCGATCAGCTTGAGGTAGGCCGCCACGTCCTTGATGTGCGCCTGCTCGAAGAAGCGGATGCCGCTGGTGATGACGAAGGGGATGTTGCGACGGGTGAGTTCCATCTGCAGCTCGAGCGCGTGGAAGTGGGAGCGGTAGAGCACGCAGATCTCGTCGAGCGGGATGCCCTCGTCGCGCAATTCCAGGGCGCGCTGGGCGATGAAGGCGGCCTGTTCGCGCGCGTCGGTGGCGACGATGAGGGCCGGTTTCTGTCCCGGGGGTCGGGCGGCCTGCAGGGCCTTGGGGAACTGGCGGAGGTTGGCCGCGATCGCCGCGTTGGCCAGGGCGAGGATCTCGGGCGTGCTGCGGTAGTTGGTCTCGATCTTGAAGACCTTCGCGCCGGCGTGGCGCTCCGGGAACTTGAGGATGTTGGCGAAGTTTGCCCCGCGCCACGAGTAGATGCTCTGGGCGTCGTCGCCCACGGCCATGAGGTTCCGGTGTCGCAGCGTCAGTGCGTCGAGCAGCGTGGCCTGCAGGACGTTGGTGTCCTGGTACTCGTCGACCAGCACAAACTGGAAGCGGCGCTGGTAGGTCTCGGCGATGTCGGGGAAGTCCTGCAGCAGGCGCAGCCAGAGCACCAGGAGGTCGTCGAAGTCCATCAGCCCGGCCTGGCGCTTGCGCTCGGCGTACTTGCGCTGCACGAGGCGGATGGAGTCCATCACGCCGGCAAAGGGACCTTCTTCGCCGCCGGTCACTTCTTCCAAGGTTTGCCCGGTGTTGACCTGCATGGAGAACAGGTCGGCCAGCGCCTCGGCCTTGGGGAAGCGGACGGCCTTCACGTCGATGCCCGCGTCGGTGATGCAGGCGTTGAGCAGGTCCTTGGCGTCCTCGCGGTCGGCGATGGTGAAGTCGCGACGGTACCCGAGGCGGTCGGCGTGCAGCCGGAGGATGCGCACCCCGATGGAATGGAAGGTGCCGCCCCAGAGGTCGGCGAGTCCGCCGCCGAGCAGGTCGCCGACGCGTTCCATCATCTCCCGGGCCGACTTGTTGGTGAAGGTCAGCAGGAGGATGCGGTCGGCGGGGATGCCATGCTCGATGAGCCAGGCGACGCGGTAGGTCAGCGTCCGGGTCTTGCCGGCGCCAGCGCCGGCCAAGACCAGGCAGGGGCCGGGGGGCGCCGTGACCGCCTCGTACTGCTGGGCGTTGAGTTCCTGCGCGTAGTCGATCCGCAGGTCGGCCGGCGGACGGAAGGGATTGAGCTGGTACTCGCGCGCCACGTCCCGATTGAAGGGCCGGCGCGGGCGAAATCCCAACCCGGAATTGAGGGCGATTCAGCCGGGCCACCCGGGCCGGGGATGAGGACCGAGGCGGGCCTTCCCCGGTTCGGACGGGTTCGGGCGGCGCTCGTGCAACCGGGCGAGGAACTCCGGGAAGGCCGCTGGCAGCGACGAGCCCGCCAGGAATTCCGAGGCGGCCTCCTTGTGACCGCGCGCCCGCAGCGTGGCATACACATGCAATTCGAACTGGAGCCCGAGGCGGTCGGCCGCCCCCGCGTCGCCCAGGGCCTGGAGGACGGCGATGAGCGCCTCGGCCGTGGAGAAGCGCTCAAGGTGCTCCTGCGAGCGCAGCCAGAAGCGGCTGGCCCCGGCCTGGCGCAGCCGCACGGCCCGTCCCCAGCCCTGCACCTGGCGCAGCATCTCGCCAGCCTGGGCCCAATTGCCATCCAGCAGCAGGACCTGCGGGGCCGGGTGGTCGGCGGGACGCGGGACGAGGCGTTCGACCGGCTCGCCCTGCGGGTGGAGGATCCAGAGTTCCCGCCCGGGCCGCTGGACCGCGGCCAGCGTGGGCGGGTCGACCCGTTGGTACACGTGGGTCCTGGCCCCGACGAGGGTGCGGGCGATGAGCTTGCCGGTGCTCGTGGGCCGCCAGTTCTCGCGCCGGTGGATGAGCACGTCGACCGCCACCCGGCTCGCCACCGGTTGCAGCGCCTCGCAGAGGCACCAGCGCGGCGGCAGGCAGCACCCGTCGCACCGGATCGTTCCGGCGAGGATCACGCTGCGGGCCATGGCGGGCGGGTCGGTGGAATGGAGGGTGGGAAAACGAAACCGCCGGCCATCCATTGGGGACGGGCCGGCGGTGTGTCCAGCGGAGACCGTGGATCAGTAGGCGGCCTGGGCGCCCTTGATCTGGCGCTTCTGCATCCAGGGCATCATGGCGCGGAGCTTGGCACCGGTCTTCTCGATCGGGTGCTTCTCACCGGCGGCGAGCAGGGCGTTGTACTTCTTGTATCCGCCCTTGTACTCGGCCACCCAGTCCTTGGCGAACTTGCCGGTCTGGATGTCCTTGAGCGCGGCCTTCATGCGCTTCTTGACCGAGGCGTCGATGATCTTCGGGCCGACGGTCACGTCGCCCCACTTGGCGGTCTCGGAGATCGAGAAGCGCATGCCGGCGATGCCGGCCTCGTTCATCAGGTCGACGATGAGCTTCAGCTCGTGGAGGCACTCGAAGTAGGCCATCTCGGGCGAGTAACCCGCCTCGACGAGCACCTCGAAACCGGCCTGGACCAGGGCGCTGGCGCCGCCGCAGAGGACGGTCTGCTCGCCGAACAGGTCGGTCTCGGTCTCTTCCTTGAAGGTGGTCTCGATGACGCCGGCGCGGGTGCCGCCGATGCCCTTGGCCCAGGCCAGGGCGATCTTCTTCGCGTTGCGGCCCGGGTTCTGGTAGATGGCGATGAGGCTGGGCACGCCCTTGCCCTCGGTGTACTGGCGGCGGACAATGTGTCCCGGGCCCTTCGGGGCGACGAGGATCACGTTCACGTCCTTCGGCGGGACGATGGTCTTGAAGTGGATCGCGAAACCGTGGCTGAAGAGCAGGGTCTTGCCGGCGGTCAGGTTCGGCGCGATGTCCTTTTCATACGCGGCGGCCTGCTTGGTGTCGGGCAGCGCGATCATGATGACGTCGGCGCGCTTGACGGCCTCGGCGCTGGCGACCACCTCGAAGCCCTTCTCACGGGCTACCTTGATCGACTTGGATCCCTCGTAGAGGCCGATGATGACGTTGCATCCGGACTCCTTGAGGTTGAGGGCGTGGGCGTGGCCTTGGGAGCCGAAGCCGAGCACAGCGAGGGTTTTGCCTTTGAAGACGCTCAGGTCGGCGTCCTTGTCGGTGTACACTTTAGCCATAAATGCGAGATCGAAGCGCCGACTATGGGCATATTTCGGGGCGAGACAAGAAGATCAGTGTTCCGCGCGGGTGACCTTCGGGGGGGTGGCGTCCGTCAACGGGCCCGACAGGCGGCCATCCCGAACCGCGATGTAGCCCTTGGGCAGCACCCACCAGAGCCGTTCGGTGATGATCCGGCAGTCCGGGAACAGCGCCTCGAATTCCCGGCGCGAGAGCAGCCGCGTGCCATCGAGGATCTCCCGCATGGTCTCGGACCCCGGGCCATGGAACCAGGCGGCAGGCGAAAGGTACTTCCGGGCGAGGTACCCGAGGCGGCCCGGGATCCAGTGCAGCCCGAAGGCCAGGAGATGCGGCTCGAAGGGGCACTCGAGGGCCGGGGTCTGGACCCAGACCCGGCGCCCGATCCGGCGGACCTCCCGGGCGAAGGCCGCCTGCTGGTCGGCCGAGCCCACGTGCTCGATCACCGAGTTGGAGAAGGCGATGTCGAAGGAGGCGTCCGGGAACCCCAGGGCGCATCCGTCGCCCCGCTCCTGCCGCACGTTCGGTTCGCCGGAGTTCGATCCGTCCCCGACGTCCACCGGGTTCACGCAGAGGATTCGGCCGAAGTCGCGGGCCTTGCCCTGCCAGTTCCACCAGTAGCCGCCGACATCCACCATCGACCATCCGGGTCCGGGCCGGATCGTGTCGAGGAACCACCGGTGGCGCCGGGCCCGCCAGTTCCTGAAGATCAGTTGGTAGAAGCCGTACAGCATGCGAGGGGTGACGGTCGTCGTCGCGGCGCCGCCGCCGTCCGCGACATCGCGGGAAGTTCCCGACCGAAGATGGCGTGTGCGATACCAGCCCGCCGGGATTGCGGCAATGTCGTTCGGCGTCCGTGGCGGCCGATCCGCCGGGCCCTTCCGGATCCTCCCGGGATCACCGTCGTCCGTCGTACCAGAGGTGGCAGGCCTGCTTGTCGGTGAGGGTGGCCTTGGGCCGGAGCATCGCCCGGAGGATCAGGCGGCCGATCTCCAGGGGCGAGTACAGCCGGACCTTGCGCGCCGAGGTGAGCAGCGGGGTCCGGTCGAGGATCACGATGCGGCGGCCGGAATCCCGCGCCAGCGGCCTGAGGCGGTGTGTGAGGTCGATCTCCTCGGCGGCGTAGAACGCCTGGTTGAAGCCTCCGATCCGACGAAAGGCCTCCGCCTCGACAAAGAGGAACGATCCGGCCATGAGGCAGCGCAGCCGGCTGACGGTGTTCCAGATCGCGGTGCCGAGGCGGACCCGGAGGTCGTCGCTGTCCATGCGGACGATGGCCCCGCCGGCGAGCACCCGGCCGGAGCCGATCGCGCCGACCATCGCCTCGAAGAGCTCGGCCGACGGGCGCGAGTCCGCGTCGATGAACACCAGCCAGTCGCCGGTCGCCACCGAGGCCCCGGCGTTGCGGGCCCGGGCGATCATGTTGACCGGCTCGAACACGACGCGCGCCCCGTGTTCGCGGGCGATGTTGCCGGTGTCGTCGGTGGAGTTGTTGTCGCAGACAATGACCTCCGAGGTCCACCCCTGCCGGTCGAGCACCATGCGCGCCGTGTGCACCGCCTGCAGCGCCTCGGGCAGCAGTCGCGCCTCGTTGAAAGCCGGGATGATGATCGAGAGGGTCACGGGCGGGGTGGGAAGGATCCGCGGATCAAGGGATCGTCGCGGGAGCCGTCGCCGGGTCGGGCGAGCTGTCGAGTTCCCAGCCGGGACTGGTCTCGGTGTCCAGCGGGGTGGTCTCGCCGCGGGCCAGCCGGCGTCCGGCCAGCAGGGCGATCATGGCGGCGTTGTCGGTGCAGAAGGCCGGCTCCGCGATCCGCAGCCCGAGGCCCCGGCGTCCGGCCTCCTCGGCGAGCCGGCGCCGCAGGCCCCGGTTGCAGGCGACCCCGCCGCTGGCCGTGATGCAACGCGTGCCGGTGGCCCGGGCGGCCGCGACCAGCTTGGTGGCCAGGGTGTCGACGATCGCGGCCCGGATCCCGGCGCAGAGGTCGCGCAGGTCGCGCGGCGAATCGGCCAGGCCGGGGTTCCGGTCGAGAAACACCCGGACGCTGGTCTTGAGCCCGCTGAAGCTGAAGAGGTGGTTGGGCTCGTTCCGCAGGGGCCTGGGAAAGTCGAAGCGCCCGGCGTCGCCCTCCTCGGCGAGGCGGTCGAGCACGGGGCCGCCGGGGTAGGGCAGGCCAAGCAGTTTGGCGGCCTTGTCGAAGCACTCCCCGGCCGCGTCGTCGAGGGTGCCCCCGAGGATCCGGTGGTCCAGCTCGCCGCGGACATGGACCAGCAGCGTGTGCCCGCCGGAGGCGATGAGCGAGACGTGGGGCGGCAGCGGACCCTCGTGGAACCGGGGCGGCTGCCCGGAAATCCAGGGGGAGTACAGGTGCGCCTCGTGGTGGTGGATGCCGATGACGGGGAGCCCCCGGGCGGCGGCCATCGACTGGGCCGCGGTCCAGCCGGCCATCAGCGCCGCGGGCAGGCCCGGGCCCCGGGTGGCGGCGATGGCGGTCAGGCCGGAGGGTGTCACACCGGCCAAGCGCAGCGCCTCGCGCACCACCGGGATGAGGTTGCGCAGGTGCTCCCGCGTGGCCAGTTCCGGAACCACCCCGCCGTACTCGGCATGCAGCCCGACCTGCGAGGCCACGACGTTCGCGAGCACCCGGCCGTCGTGCACGACGGCGGCGCTGGTCTCGTCGCAGGAGGATTCGATGCCGAGGATCATGGTGTGGATCGGGGCGGCCGTGCGCCGCGAGGCCACCCGGGGCGCGGACATCCCATGGCGATGGGACCGCGGCGCGGGAGGGCGGTGGTCAGCGGGCGGTCGGCGGGGTGGGCGCGGCCGGCTTGGATTCCGGTGCGGTCGCCTCGGCCCGGAGTTCCTTGCCGCCGGGGCGCTTGGCCATCAGCCGCACGCCCTTGAGCAGGTCCATCGCGCGCTCGAGCTGCGGGTCGGCGTCGGCGAGCACCAGGTCGCGCAGGCGGGCCTGCTGGGACACCGGGTAGAGGCGCAGGGTGTCCTCGAGGCTGTTGGTGCCGCCGGGCATGCGCCGCAATTGGATGGCCGCCTCGTCGTCGTCGGTGATCGGCACCACGATGTTGGGCGAGATGCCCCGCTCGTGGATGACCTTGTGGCTCGGCGTGTAGTACTTGGCGGTGGTCAGCCGCAGCGCCGACCCGTCGTTGAGCGGCAGGATGTTCTGGACCGAACCCTTGCCGAAGGATTGTTCGCCGATGACCACCGCCCGCTCGAGGTCCTGCAGGCAGCCGGCCACGATCTCGGAGGCGCTGGCGCTCCCGCCGTTGATGAGCAGCACCAGCGGATACGAGCGCACCTTGCCCTTGCCGGAGGCCTTCCGCTGCTGGTCGGCGGCGCGGTTGCGGCCCTCGGTGGACACGATCGGCCTGCCCTTGGGCAGAAACTTCTCGGACACGGCGACCGCCTGGTCGAGCAGGCCGCCCGGGTTGCCGCGCAGGTCGAGCACGAGGCCCTCCAGGCCCTGCTTCTCCAGCTTGGCCAGCGCCGATTCGAGCTCGTCGTCGGTCTTCTCGGCGAACTGGGTGATGCGCACGTAGCCCAGCCGGTCGGCCCCGAGCGGGAACTCCCGCCTGTTGTCCTTGTCCTTGACCGTGTAGACCCGGATGTCCTCCCGGGTGAGCGTGAAATCCTTCGGTTCGCTCAGAGACGGGCGCAGGATCGACAAGGTCACCTTGGAGGCGGCCGCACCGCGCAGGAGCTTCACCGCATCCCCCATGCCGAGGCGTTCGGTCGACTTGCCGTCGATGCGCAGGATCTGGTCGCCGGGCAGGATGCCCGCCTCGAAGGCCGGGGTGTCCTCCATGGGCGCGATCACCGTGAGCAGCCCGTCCTTGAGGTGCACCTGCAGGCCGACGCCCCCGTAGCTGCCCTCGGTGTCCTCCTTCAGCTCGTTGAACTTCGACACCGTCATGAACTCGCTGTGCGGGTCCAGCGTCGAGAGCATGCCCTTGAGGGCGCCCTGGATGAGGTCCTTGTAGGTGAGGTTCTCGCCGTCGACATAGTCCTTGCGCACGCGCTCCAGCACGCGGGTGAAGAGCTCGAGCTGCTGGTAGGGGTCGTCCCGGTCGTCCGCGGCGCTGAGGTCGAAGACCTTGGCCCCGAGGCCGACGTAGGCCACGAGGGCGGCGATGAAGAAGGGGTAGATCAGTCGGGCGTTCATCTCGGGCGCGGCAAGGCATCGGCCGCCGCGTTGCCGGAACCTAGATTCGTCCGGCAAAAAGGGAAGGAGCCACTTGGATCGCGCTCAAGTCCGCCCGGCCGGTTGCCCCCCCCCGGAGCTTCCCAGGGGGACCGGCGGCCCGACCATTCACCGGTTCGTCGCTTGCGCCGGCG
>JBIKMQ010000042.1:0-9231 GCA_044359215.1 Candidatus Chromulinivoraceae bacterium | reverse complement strand
CATCCGGCCGGACCTGCTGTTGACCGACGAGGGTTTCATCGTGTCCGAGCTGGATTCGGTGCCCGGCGGGATCGGCCTCACCCAGTGGCTGAACCAGACCTATGCGGCGCTGGGCGAAGCGGTGATCGGCGGCGCCTCCGGCATGCGCGAGGGCTTCGAGTCGATCTTCGGTGCGGCCCCCCGCGTGCACCTCGTGGTGTCGGACGAGGCCGCAGCCTACCGCCCGGAGATGGCATGGCTGGCCTCGCAGGCGGAGGGTGGGCGATTCCAGGTGCATGGCGGTGGGTTCGACGCCCCGGCCGATGGCGACGCGGTGTACCGGTTCTTCGAACTGTTCGACCTGGCCCAGGTCTCCGGCTCGGCCGCCCTGTTCCGTGCCGCCCTCGAGAAACGCATCCGCCTGACCCCTCCGCCCCGGCCGATCTTCGAGGAGAAGCTGCTCTTCGCGCTGCTCTGGAACCGCAACCTGCGGGAGTTCTGGCGGCAGGAACTGGGGGAGGGGTTCTACCTGAGGCTGCTCAAGATCGTGCCGCGCAGCTGGCTGCTCGACCCGGAACCGCTGCCGCCCCACGCGGCCTACCCGGGCCTCGAGATCACGGAGTGGTCGCAGTTGAAGTCGCTGTCCCAGCGGGAGCGCGCCCTGGTGCTCAAGATCTCCGGCTTCAGCCCCGAGGCCTGGGGATCCCGCGGAGTCCACCTCGGGTCGGACTTGAGCGCCGGGGAGTGGGGGGCGGCCGTCGACCGGGCCCTGGCCTCCTGGCCGAAGTCTCCCTACATCCTCCAGCGGTACCACAAGCCGCGCCTGCTCCAGGCCGAGGCCATCGACCTGGAGACGGGGGAAATCACCCCGCAGGCCGTCCGGGCGCGCCTGTGCCCGTACTACTTCGTCTCAGGGGACGGCGACCAGGCACGGCCCCGCCTCGGGGGCGTGCTGGCCACCCTCAACCCGGCCGACAAGAAGATCATCCACGGCATGAGCGACGCGATCCTGGCGCCGTGCTCGGCCTGAGTGCCGGGGCGACGGGGCGACGGGGCGACGGGGCGACGGGATGCCGCAAGGCCTGCGGATCGCCCGCTTTTGGGGGCCCGGTCAGTCGAGCACGACCTCGGTGCCCACGCCGGCGTCGGTGAAGATCTCTAGCAGCACCGAATGGGGCACCCGGCCGTCCACGAAGGACACCTTCTCGACTCCCGATCGCAGGGCCGCCACGGCGCTGTCCACCTTGGGGATCATGCCCTTGTCGACCACGCCGGTGGCCTTGAGGCCGGGCACCTCGGAGACCGACAGGTGGGAGATCACCGTCGAGGGGTCCTTCGGGTCGCGCATCAGGCCCGGCACATCGGACATGAAGACCAGCCGCCGCGCCTTGAGGGCGATGGCCGCCATGGCGGCGGCGACGTCGGCATTGCAGTTGTACACGTGACCATCCTCGCCCCGGGCCGTGGGGCTGATGACGGGGGTGATGCCCTGCCGGATGCAGTCGATCAGCGGCCCGGTGTCCACGGCCGTCACCTCGCCCACGTACCCGATGTCCACGGGGTCGCCCGCGGCGTCCCGAAGCCAGAGCTTGCGGCAGGTGAAGAGGTCGGTCCCGGAGAACCCCTGAGCGGCCCCCCCGAGCGATTGGATCGTCTGGACGACTTCCGGATTGATCTCTCGCGAGAGCACCTGGTCCACCACCCCGACCGTCGCGGCGTCGGTGACCCGCTGTCCCTGGATGAACTGCGCCTTCAGCCCCGCCGCCTCCATGGCCCGGGTGATGGCCTTGCCGCCGCCGTGGACGACCACCGGGTTGATCTCCACCGCCTCCAGGAAGACGATGTCCCGGGCGACGCCGTTGCGCACGGCCGGGTCGGGCGAGTCCATGAAGCTGCCTCCGTACTTCACGACGAAGGTCTCGCCCGAGAACCGTTGGATGTAGGGCAGCGCTTCCAACAAGGCCGCCGCCTTGGAGATCCATTCTTGCATCGGCCTCCGATGGTGCGGACCCCACGGCCGGCTGTCACTCCCCGGATGGCCCCGAAGCGGATCCTGGAGCCGGGGTCTGCGCGCCGATGCGTCCCATCCCGCCTCGCCTCGCCTGTTGCCGACCGCGGGCGTCGAACGTAGCCTGTCCCCACGATGAATCCTGCTCCCGCGGCGGCCGCTCCCGGCAACACCTGGCTGATCTACGCCCTCCTGACGGTCGTCTCCTGGGGCGTCTACGGGGTCATCCTGCACAAGGGGCGCGGCTACATGCCCATGGGTTCGGAGACCCCCCACGCCGGGCTCAAGGCCTTCCTCTTCGTGTGCATCGCCTACGCGGTCATCGGCGTGGCCTCGGCCCTCCTGCTCAAGGCGCGGGGTTCGAACTGGAGCCTGACCCCGGATGGCATCCGGTGGAGCCTCATCGCCGGCTCGGCCGGTGCGGTCGGGGCGTTCACGCTGGTGCTCGCGCTCGGGGCGGCCTCGCCCATCTACAAGGGCGCGGCGGCGGCGGCGGTCATGCCCATCGTCTTCGCCGGGGCGCCGGTCATCAACACGCTGGTGGCGATGCTCCTGCATCCCCCGCAGGGCGGCGTCAAGGCGCTGCCTGCGCCCTTCCTGCTGGGGTGCGTGATGGCGGCGGTGGGCGCGTTCCTCGTGGCCAAGTACGCTCCGTCCAACACCGGGGGACCGGCCAAGCCCGCCGCCCCGGCGGTCGCACCCGCGGTGGTCGCGCCGACGGCACCCTGAACCCCAGAGAAGAACCCCCGGGGCTCCCCGGGGTGGAGCCCCCGCACGCGTGAGCCAGACCGGATACTCCGGACCCGGGGCCGAAGGGCCAGGGGCGACCGCCCGGCCCCACCCGTCCGGGGCATCCGACCTGCCTGACTCCCTGGCGGCGATCCGGGACCTGCTGGCGCGGGTCCTGCCGACCAATGCGTTCCAGGCCCGCCGGCTGGCCTCGATGGGTTGTTCCGCGGTTCCGGCGTCGATGGAGGATTTCCGGACCCGTTTTCCCCTGACGACCAAGGCCGAACTGGTGGCCGACCAGGCGGCCTTCCCGCCCTACGGATCGAACCTGACCTTCCCGCCCGGTGCCTACACGCGGTGCCACCAGACCAGCGGGACCCATGGGGCGCCGATGCGCTGGCTCGACACGCCGGAGAGCTGGTCGGCCATGACCGACGGCTGGGTCGAGGTGCTCCGGCAGGCGGGCGTGGGCCCCGGGGACCGGGCCTTCTTCCCGTTCAGCTTCGGGCCGTTCCTGGGCTTCTGGCTGGCCTTCGAGGCGGCCCAGCGCCTGGGCGTGCTGTCGGTGGCGGGTGGCGGGATGGGTTCGGCGCTGCGCCTGAAGGTGATCCTCGAGCAGGGCTTCACCGTGATGTGCTGCACCCCGACCTACGCGCTGCACCTGGCCGAGACGGCCCGGGCCGAGGGCCTGGACCTGCGGCGCTCGCAGGTGCGGTGCCTGGTGGTGGCGGGAGAGCCCGGCGGCAGCCAGCCGGCGGTTCGGGCGCGCCTCGAGTCGGCCTGGCCGGGTGCCCGGGTCTTCGACCACCACGGCATGACCGAGACGGGGCCGGTCACCTATGAGTCGGCCGAGTTGCCCGGCAGCCTGGTGATGCTCGACGACCTGTTCTTCGCCGAGGTGATCGATCCGGTCACGCTGGCCCCCGTGCCCGAGGGCGAGGTCGGGGAACTGGTGCTCACGACCCTGAAGCGCGTCGGCTCGCCCCTCGTCCGCTACCGCACCGGCGACCGCGTCAGACCCCGGCGGTGGCGCGGTCGCTGGACCTTCGAGGGCGGGATCCTGGGCCGGGTGGATGACATGGTGGTGGTCCGCGGCGTGAATCTCCACCCCTCGGCCGTCGAGGCGGTGGTGCGTTCGGTGGAGGCGGTGGGCGAGTACCGGGTGACGGTGGACCGCAGCGGCGAGCTGGCCGAGGTGTCCATCGAGGCCGAGGCCGATCCGTCCGCGTGCGGCGAACTGGCCGGGCGGTTGCATCAGGCCCTGTCCCTGCGCATGGCGGTGACCCCGGTGCCTGTCGGCTCGCTGCCCCGTTTCGACCTGAAGGCCCGCCGCTGGCGGACGATCCCTGCTGGCTGATCGGAGGCCCCGTCTCAGGGCCGACCGCCCCGGAATGCCGCCAGTCCGCGCACGAGGTCCGCGGCGCGGCCGAGCACCGGGTCTGCCAATCGGACGGTCCGTGTCGGGGACGTCTCCGGGCCGCCCGATGGGGTCTTGGCGGCCTCGGTCTCCGTCGGGCCGGCCGCGGAGGCCGGTTCGTTGCGCTGGGCCCGCACCAGATCGGCCTCGCTGACACGGCGCCGGGGGGAGCGTGCGCCACCGGCCACCCCTGGGCCGCCGGGCGTCTGGGTGGGTGCGGTCGGGTTTTCGATGTGCCTCCGCTCGGCCGCCTCGGCCACCGGGACCCGGATGTCCGGGGGGATCGGGCCGGCCTCAAGGATCGACCCGTCGCCGAGGTGGAGTCGTCCGGAGGGGATCCGCAGGCGCGTGCCGTTGGCCAGCGTCGCCTCGCGGAACACCCCATGGGTGCCCGCCGTCGGTTGGCCGATCAGCGCGCTGCCGGTTTCCATCCGGAGGGCCGCCGCCATCGCCTCGGCGGTCCCCCCGGTTCGGCCGTTGACCAGCACCGCCATGGGCTGGTGCCAGACCCGGCTCGGAACCGGGGCAACTGCCGCCGCGGGCGGGGCCTCTGCCGGGATTCCCGGCCGGAGGACCGCCTCGATCCGGTCCGAGAACAGGGCGACGCTGCGGGCGGCCGCGTCCAGCGACCCGCCATCGGCGAACCGCAGGTCGAGGACCAGGCCGGCGGCGTTGGTGATCCAGGACGCCTCGGTCAGGGCCGCCCGGAGAGCTTCGGGGAGGTCTGGCTCCACCCGGGCCACCCGGAGGTACAGCACCCCGCCGTCGAGCCGTTCCCGGCGGGCCACGGGGCCCGTGGCCGGATCTGTGGCCGGGGCCTTGTCGTCGTCCAGGCGCCGGACCCCGAAGTGGTCGGTCAGGGCCCTCGAGGCCCGGGCCTCGAAGTCGGAGGTATTGAGACCGAGGTGTGTCTGGAGGGTCCGGATGAGGTCCGGAAGATCCGTCACCACCGGGGCGTTGGTCGATCCCGCCGCGGCCGCGGTCGGTTCGGCCTGCAACAGGAGGGTCGGCCCGCCGGGCAGGACGGACGCCGCGGCCATGGCGGCGGTCAGGATGGCGATCCGAAGCAGGTTCATGCGCAAGGCCCCATGCGATGGACGGTAGCTTCGGGCCGGGGCGCTGTCGCGGGCAAGTTCCCGGGGACGTGCAAGGCACGTGGAACGACGGGATTTCCGCTGACTGAAGCCCCCCGAGGTGGCGCCGCAGGGTCCATGGATCAAAAATGCTGCTTGCACCCGATGGGCGGACGCTGATAGGACCTCCGTTCCTCTAACTCAAGATTGCTTCGATTATGGCACGCATTTGTCCGCTGACGGGTCGCCGCCCGGTGAAAGGCAACCACATCTGGCGCTCCGGTAAGGCCAAGAAGAAGGGTGGCATCGGTACGCACGTCACCGCGATCACCAAGCGCAAGTTCTACCCGAACCTCCAGCGCGTGAAGGCCATCCTGCCCACGGGCGAGATCCGCTACATGCGCGTCTCGGTCAAGGCCCTCAAGGCCGGTCTGGTGACCAAGGCCCCGCGCCGCACCTGGAAGAAGGCCGACGCCGCCGCCAAATAAGGCGCCCCGGACCGCAACCATCGGTCCAGCTCAAGACGACGGCTCCCGCATCCCGGGAGCCGTTGTGCTTTTCCGGGATCGGCACTGTCCGGGGGCGGGCGGACCTCGGCGATCCTGAAAGCAGGCAGCCCCCCGGGCGGCCCAAGGCGACCGGAACGTCACCCGGCCGCCTTCCCGGGGGGGGCTTGGGCCTCAGTGCTTGGCGCCGGTCGTGGCCAGGTACTCCAGCAGGTCGCCCAGATCCTGCGGCGGCAACTGCTCGAAGCCGCCCGGCATGAGGGACTGGCCCGAGGACTCCAGCTTGGCGATCTCGCTGCGCTGGACCACATGCTTGGCCCCCGTGGTGTCCACGATTTCCACCGAGGTCGCCGTCTCGGCGTCCAACCGCCCGGACACGCTCTCGCCGTCCTTCCGCGTCGCCGTCCAGAGCCGGTAGTTGGCCTCGACCGAGCGGTTCGGGTCGAGGATCTCCGTGAGGATCTCCGCCTTGGGCCGGGACCCGATGCCCGTCAGCTCGGGCCCGATCCTCCCGCCCTTGCCGGCCATCGCGTGGCAGGCGCTGCAGTTCTTCTCGAACACCTCCCGGCCGTGGTCGGCCTTGCCTGCCTTCAGGACCAGGGGTTGCAGGCGGTCGATCATCGCCTGCATGGCCGCCGACGACTTGGGCGGTCCGGCCTTCTGCAGCGACCGGGCCTTGGCGGCCACGCCCTGGTCCGAGTGGCTGGCGAGCTGGCTCCAATGATCCCGGCCGATGTCGCCGGCCGGCAGGGAACCCGCTTCCACGGCGCCGAGCAGCGCGTCGGCCCACCATTTGCGGCGCAGCATCAGGGCGGTGGCGGTGCGGCGCGAGGCCGGCGAGAACTCCGGCCAGCGCGCCAGGATCGCGGCGGCGGTCTCCGGGATCCGTGAGACACCGAGGGTTCCGATCAGTCCGTTGGCCAGAGGCGGCGGGGTGAGCGTGCCGATCTGGCCGAGGATGGCGACCGCCGAGTCCTTCGAGTCGGCGATGGCCATCAGGCGCCGGGCCGCGTCGATGCGCTCGCCGTCGGGAGCGTCAGCCCGCCCGAGCGACTGGACCAGCTTGCCGGACAGGCCCGGGATCTGGTCGGCCACGAGGTCGGCCCGGCCCCACAGCGTGGCCAGTTGCACCAGCGCCACCTTGCCCGCATCGGGCGCCTTGGCGGCCGCGGCCCGGATGCGCCCGGCCATTTCCGGGGTGATCTGCGGGATGCGCTGGGCCGGCCAGCCGGCGGTCAGGCCCTCGAGGATCGCGCCGGAGACCGCGGGCCGGGCCCCGGCCGCCGCGAGGGCGAGCTTCAGGGCGTTGGCCTCGGTGGCGGCGTGGTGACGGGCCACGGTGCGCAGCACGTCCAGCGCGCCGGCGGACTCCGGGGAAACCGAGACCGCCGAGGTGAGGAAGGCCTGGTGGTGCTGGGCCGCGGCCGCCGTCAGGGCGTCCTTCAGCCAGGGATCGGTGGTGTTCCGGGCGTCGCGGAAGGCCTCCACCAGGGGGAGGATCGAGGCCGTGTCACCCCGTTCGGCCACCGCCAGCAGCGCGGCCAGACGGACCTGAGCGTCGGTGTCCGAGATCAGCAGGCGCTTCCAGTCGGCCGCCGACCAGGCCGAGGCCGGCAGGGTCTGGATGGCCGCCCGCCGCACCGCCGCCGAGGCGTGGGCCAAGGCCCCGGCCGGGGCGGAGCCTGCGGCCCCGAGCCCGTGGAGGGTCCACAGGGCGTGCAGTGCGCGGGGGTTGAGACCGAGGTCGTCGACGGAGGCATCGGAGGCCATCCGAACCAGGTCCGGAACCACCGCCCGGTCCTGCGCCTCGACCAAGAGCCGCTGTGCCTGCAGGCGGACCTCCATGACCGGCGATCCCAGGGCCGCCAGCCGCCGCTCCGGGTCGCGCGCCGACAGGTCCACCTTCGGGGCCGGCGTGCCGTCGCGGTGGGTCACGCGGTAGATGCGCCCGTGGGTCTTGTCGCGCAGGGGCGTCTCGTAGGCGTTGCCCTTGCCGTTGCGGAAGCCGTTGGGCGTGGGGTTGTGCTGGATGATGAAGTTGTACCAGTCGAGCACCCACAGGGCACCGTCCGGGCCCACCTCGGCCATGATCGGCGAGAACCACTCGTCGTCGCTGGCCAGGAAGTTCTTCTCGTTGGTGGCCTTGAAGTCGGCCCCGTTGCCCTCGAAGCGGAACTGCCCGATGAGGTGGCCGGTCGGCTCGGTCACGAAGGAGACCCGGTTCCAGTAGTCCTTGGGAAAGCTCCGTGCCGTGTACAGGGCCGACCCGGCACCGGCGGTGTATTTGCCGTGCCAGTCCACCTGCCGGACGTTCTTGGCGATGGGGTGGTAGAGCTGGTTGTCGGCGATGGACTCCATGCGGGCGGCCGACCAGCCGCTGACGGCCTCGTAGTGGCGGTTGGCGATGGGCATGTACCACGCGGCGTTGCCGTTGGCCGTCGACCCGAAGACGAGGCCGTCCTCGGACAGTCCGAGTCCCCAGGTGTTGTTGTTGCTCGAGCGGATGAACTCGAGGGCCGAGCCGTCGGCCTTGAAGCGGAAGACGCCCATGCCGAACTTCACGCGCTTGCCGCCGACCTCGCCCTCGAAGCCGCTGTAGCCGACCACGCCCCAGATCCAGTTGTCGTGCCCGTGGCGGATGTTGCTGGCCGTGGCGTGGGTGTCGCCCATGCCCCAGCCCTTGAAGAGCACCTTGCGCTCGTCGGCCTTGTCGTCGCCGTCGGTGTCGCGCAGGAAGAGCGTCTGGCCGCCCTCGATGACAATGAGGCCCCCGTTGGCATGGCACAGGCCCGTGGGGATGGAGAGCTTGTCGGCGAAGACCGTGAACTTGTCGGCCTTGCCGTCGCCGTCGGTGTCCTCGCAGATCTTGATCCGGTCGCGCCCCTCGCCGGGTTTCTGGAGCTCGTTGGGGTAGTCGACCGTCTCGGCGATCCACAGCCGTCCGCGCGCGTCGAAGGCCATGCTGATGGGCTTGAGGATGAGCGGGTCGGCCGCCCACAGCGCCGCCTGGAATCCCTGCCGCAGCACGATCCGCTCGGCCGACTTGTCCGGGGTGAGCGGGGTCTGCATCCGGGTGATCTTCTCGCCCTCGGTGCCCCAGCGCTGGCCGGCCAGGTAGTTGGGCATCGGGTGGGGAGTCTCCTGGTAGGGCAGCGGCGGCAGGCCGGCCTTGGGCTGCAGGTCCTCGATCGCCGCGGTGGCGGGGGAGGAGACGGCCAGGGCCGAGGCGACGAGCAGGAGGGGCGTCAGGGAGCGCGACGGGTTCATGGGATGACGTCCGTTGGGATAGTCGATCCGGCCCCCCAAGGGAATCCAAACCGTGGGGCCCTTCGGCTCCGGCGCCTCAGACAGGCTCTCAGGCGATGAGCTTGTGGAGCAGCTCGCCGTGGATGTCGGTGAGGCGGTAGTCGCGGCCCTGGAAGCGGTAGGTCAGGCGCTGGTGGTCGATGCCCAGCAGGTGCAGCAGCGTGGCATGGAGGTCGTGGACATGGGCCCGGTCGGACACCGGGTTGAAGCCCA
>JBIKMQ010000041.1:0-9255 GCA_044359215.1 Candidatus Chromulinivoraceae bacterium | reverse complement strand
GAGACGGTGATCGAGTCGAGCCCCAGCCCAACCCGGCCCTAAGCCCAACCGGGCCCAAGCCCCGCCGGGCTCCCAACCTCGCCCCACCTTGAACCTCTGGTGCCCCCATGGATGGCCGGCCGAGGCCCGCGGCGCGAACCCGGCCGACCCACCGCCGGCCTCCCCGACGTTGACGCCGCACACCGACATCCCGTTTATTGCCCCCCGGATCGAGCCATGAAGTACTGCCCCTCCCCCTGGACCCCCCGACGCAGACCCGCCCGTGAGGTGACCGTGGGCGACCCGGCCCGCGGCGGCGTGGTCATCGGCGGCGACCATCCGGTGGTCAAACAGTCGATGCTCACCTGCGACACGATGGACACCGCCGAGTGCGTCCGCCAGACGCTGGAGCTCGTGGAGGTGGGCTGCCAGATCGTCCGAATCACCGCGCCGACGGTGAAGGACGCGGCGAACCTCGAGCACATCGCCCGGGAGCTGCGGGCCCGCGGATGCCACGTGCCGCTGGTGGCCGACATCCACTTCAAGCCCGAGGCGGCCCTGGAGGCCGTCAAGTGGGTGGAGAAGGTGCGCATCAACCCGGGCAACTACGCCGACAGCAAGAAGTTCGCGATCAAGGAGTACACCGACGAGGCCTACGCCGAGGAACTGGCCCGCATCGAGTCCCGCTTCACGCCACTTGTCCTGGAGGCCCGGCGCCTCGGCCGGGCCCTGCGCATCGGCACCAACCACGGCTCGCTCAGCGACCGGATCATGAACCGCTACGGGGACACGCCGCTCGGCATGGTCGAGAGCGCCCTCGAGTTCGCCCGCATCTGCCGCAGGCACGACTTCCACAACTTCGTCTTTTCGATGAAGTCGTCGAACCCCAAGGTGATGATCGAGTGCTACCGGCTCTTGGCCGCGCGGCTCGACCAGGAGGGGCCCGACTGGAACTACCCGCTCCATCTCGGGGTCACCGAGGCGGGCGAGGGCGAGGACGGCCGCATCAAGTCGGCCATCGGCATCGGCTCGCTCCTGTGCGATGGCCTCGGCGACACCATCCGGGTGTCGCTGACCGAGGACAGCCCCCAGGAGATCGCCGTCTGCAACGAGTTGCTGGCGAACCTCCCGCGGTGGACGTCCGCCGGCTCCCCCGCCCTCGCGCCCCGCCCCGCCCTGCCCGAACGGGCGCTGGCGTGGGATCCCTTCACCTTCAGGCGCCGCGAGTCGGTGCCCTCGCCCCTCGGCGACCTGCCGGCTGGAGGCGACCATCTCGTGCGGGTCGTGGTGGAGCGCCGGACCTTCGACGCCGTGGCCCCGAGGATCACGCCCAAGGCCGACGTGAAGCCCGAGGCGGTCTACGAGGACCTGCAGCTCCTCGAGGTCGATCCGACCTCGGAGTTCCCGCATCCCCCATGCGAGACGCAGTGGATCACCGTGCGCGACGATGTGGCGCTGCCGACGATCACCGCCTTCAGGCTGCTGGCCGTGCGCCTGACCTCAATGGGCAGCCGGAACCCCATCCTGCTCAAGGACCGTCTGGCCGAGCCGGGAGAGCCGCTGACGCCGCAGGCCGCGCTGCTGCAGGCGGCGGTCACCGTGGGCTCGCTGCTTGCCGACGGAATCGGCGATGCGATCCTCGTGCGGTCGGAGCCCGGGGCCGGACAAGGTCTCCGGCTGGCGTTCAACATCCTGCAGGCCGCCGGGTGCCGATCGTTCAAGACCGACTACGTGGCCTGCCCGAGCTGCGGCCGCACCCTCTTCAACCTCCAGACCGTCACCGCCCGGATCAAGGCGCGTACCGACCATCTCAAGGGCGTGAAGATCGCCATCATGGGCTGCATCGTGAACGGCCCAGGCGAGATGGCCGACGCCGATTTCGGCTACGTCGGCGGGGCGCCCAACAAGATCAACCTCTACGTCGGCAAGAAGCCGGTCCGCTTCAACATCCCCGAGGACGAGGCCGTGGAGCGCCTTGTGGACCTGATCCGCGAGCACGGCAAGTGGCGGGAACCTGAGGCCGGCTGAGGCGTCGGGGCACCGACTCGCCGCCGATCCCGGCGATGGGCCGTGGAGCCCTCTTGGGCACCATCGGCCCCAAATCAACGGGTTCCCATGACCGGGTTCCCCGGACGCGGCCCTCGCCCCGAATCCCGGGGTGCCCGGAGGGGCGTCAGCCCCAGATCTGGTACAGGGCCAGATAGACCAGGACCCCGGTCACCGACACGTACATCCAGATGGGCCAGGTCCATCGTGCGATCTTCTTGTGCCGCTCCAGATCCCCGGCGGACCCGCGACGCAGCGTGATCAGGGCCAGGAAGGGCACGGCCGCCGCCAGGATGATGTGGGAAAAGAGCATCCCGTAGTACCAGGGCTTCAGGGCCTCCGGTCCCTTGAAGGGCGTGTGCACCGAGCCGAGCAGGTACTTGTGTACCAGGTAGAGCAGCAGGAACACGCACGAGGTGACGAAGGCGGCCACCATGCACTTGCGGTGGGTCTCGCGTCGCCCGGCCTTGATGTGGATCAACCCGGCGACCAGGAGCAACCCTGCCAATCCGTTCAGGCAGGCGTTGATGAGTGGCAAGATGTGGAGGGAGGAGTTCATAGGATGCCTTTCAGGCGCTTGACCGAGCGGAGAACCCGATCCTCGGCGTCCGATTCTTCGCCATGGACGATGAACCGCAAGCGACCCTCGGCGTCGAGGATCCCGTAGTCGGCGGAATGGATGAACAAATCCTCCAATTTGGCCGAAGGATCCCCGGACTCGACCACAGCGAACTTCAGGTCGGACACGGCCACCCGATAGACCTCGGCCTTGCGGCCGGTCAGGAACCACCAGGTCTGCGGGGACGCCTGATACTCGAGACCATACCTCGCGAGCACCTCCGGCGAGTCGTGCTCAGGGTCGGCGGTGAGGGTCACCAGGCGCACCCCGGACGGGATCCGCGCCTGGATCCGCTGCATCTGGGCGGAGAGCCGGCGGCATTGGGTGGGACAACGGGAGAAAATGACGTTCACCACCGTGACACGCCCTCGCAAGGAGGCCAGCCCGACTGGCTGGCCGACCTGGTTGGTCAGGGAAAAGTCCTGAAGCCTTGCCAGCACCGGCGGGGCCTTGCCCGATCCCAGGTAGGCCGCCGACACGGCCAGCAAGCCGGCGACAAGCATCGCCCACAAACCGCGCTGGATGAGGGATTCCATCAAAAAAGAGGCCGCCGGGCTGGGGGATGACACCCCCGGACCAGCGGCCGGAAAGGTCGAAAGGGATCGATCAATCGAAGCTGGTCACCGGACCCGCCTTGGACTTCTCGGCGTACCAGGCATCAAACTCGGCCTGGGTGACCACCTTGAACACACCCTTCATGGAGGCATGCCCATTGCCGCACAACTGGGCACAGGTGATGGTGAAGTCACCCGTCTTGGTGGGAGTGAAAACCACCGGGATGGAAAGACCGGGGATGGCGTCCTGCGTGACCCGCATGGCCGCCGATTTGAAGCAGTGGATGACATCCATGCTCGAGATCTTGGCGATGACCGGCCGGTTCACCGGCAACAGAAACGCCTCGGTCATCACGGAGACATCGTCCTTCGTGTCGGCATCCTCGGCATCGAGGCCGAACGGGTTCCCACGGTTGGCGAACTTGGTGTCCTGCTTGCCCCACTTGCCATCCAGGCCGGGGAAATGCGCCGCCCAGGCGAACTGTTGGGCCATCACCTGCAATTCGATGGGTTTCTCAGCGGCGCCCGGCGGGTTGTCGACGGCCTTGGCCCACAGGGGAACGGCCAATCCGACCAACAGGACCGCCTCGACGATGGCCACGCCAATTTCAAGGTAGGTCGAGGCATGGCTCCGGGCACCGACATAGTCGGCCTTGGGGTTGGCCCCCTTGTTGAAGCGGAGCATGGCGAAGACGAAGTAACCCATCCAACCCACGAAGAGGGCACCCATCAGCAGGTGGACGTAGAGGATCAGTTCATCGATGCCCTTGCCGTGAGCCGAGGCCGATTCCGGCATTCCAACGTATTGAAGTAGTGAGGTCATTTGATTCCGCGAAAAGTTTGGTTGTCGATTGGTTTCCAGTTCAGGGAGCCGCCAATTCAGGGAGCCGAAAGTTCAGGAAGCCGAGGTCGGAGGCGAGCAACTCAGGGCGATTCCAAGGAAGATGCGTCGTCCGGGCGTGGATCTCCAGTCCCGGCCGCGGCATTCACCCGCCTCGACCGGCGCGCAATGAAGACGAAGAAACTGCCGAAGAGCACCCAGGCGGCCACCACGAAGACGAGCATCACATAGATGCCGGCATTCATGCCTTGAGCGAGGGCCTCGTCGGTCTTTCCAAAACAGGCCGTGCAGGCCTTCAAGGAGACGCCAGACGCGGCCCAACCGGCCAGAAGGATCGATGGCACGTTCCGTAGGATCATAGGAAACTGACGTTGCGGAGCTTCCGGAGGAAAAAACGACCGTAGGCGATCAGACCGATCACCGAAACGGCGGAAACCAGACTCCATACCACATACTCCGCCGAGCCGGTCTTGCGATAGGCCAGGAAGGTCCAACCGGTGAGGAAGGCCATCAGCACCACGGCAGCCCCGACGAAGATGATGTGGAATGCCTTAAGGGACATACAGGGTCTTGGTGTCGGAGTTCTTCGGGAGATCGCCGCTGCCCCAGAGGGTCAACCCCATGAGGGAGACGAAGAAGATGGCCGAGAGGATCAGCACGCCATAGACCAGCTTCTTCTCGGACAACAGGTGCATGAAGTACCCGGCGACGAGAAAGGCCTTGATGGAGGCGATGAACAGGGCGACCGCCACCGTCAGGGCCATGCTGCTGAAATCCACATAATACATCGCCACCGTGAGGATGGTGCCGACGAGCAGGGCTCCGAAGATTATGAGGTAGGTGCGGACGTGGGCGGCGATGTCGTGGTCGTGGTCGTCGCCCGCATGCGATGCGGGACTGTGGGCGCTGGAATGGCTCATGTCGGGAAAAGGTTGGGGGTCAGAGGAGGTAAACGACCGGGAAGAGGAAGATCCACACCAGGTCGACGAAGTGCCAGAACAGGCCGCCCACCTCGATCCGATTGATGAACTGCTCAGGATTCGACTTCCACATCTTGGCTCCCGGGAAGGCGAAATAGGCCAAGACCAGGGCACCACCCAGGACGTGGAGTCCGTGGAGCGCCGTGATCAGGAAATACACCGCGAAAAACGGGTGCGTCGCCGGGGTGTAGGACCCCATCGACTCGATGTCACTGACCGCGACCTCCTGGGCAGCATGCGCCGCGGCTCCATGGCCGGCATCCTTCTTGACATGCCCATGGATGTCGCGAGCGGGATCCACCTCGACCTTGATCTTCTCGACCTTCTGTTCGGTCAACTTGGCCACACTCCACTGGTCGTTGAAGTTCCAGAACCGTGGGTGCTTGCCGTTGACCTCGATGTGGCCGGTGAGCGCCTTGCCGTCCTTGAGGCGGACGACATAGTGGCTGAACTTGTCGTTGTACTCGAAGGACTTGATCCCCAGGAACGCCAACGCGCAGACCACGGTGATCACCATGTACACCCGGAATCTGGCGAAGTTGTTCATCTTCAGGGACGCCCAGGCGAGCACCACCGTGACCGAGGAAGTGATGAGGACCGCCGTGTTGAAGGTGCCGATGGGGATGTTGAGCAGACCCCGCGGCCAGCCCAGCGCCACATCCGGCCAGAAGCCGACCGGAGCGCTCACCCTCAGGAGGATGTAGGCGGAGAACAAGGCGCCGAAGAGCATGATCTCCGAGGCCAGGAAGAGCCAGATGCCCACCTTGGCATTGTAAAGCCCCGTGTCAGGACGGGCTTTGTACGTGTAGGGGATTTCCATGATGAACTGGGAAAAGTTGCGTCTCAGGATGGAGGATCAGGCCTTCTCGGACTGCGGGGTGAAGTCGGACTTGGCGCCCGGAACGCTGTACTCGTAAGGGCCGCGGTAGGCGACCGGTTCCCCAATGAAATTGCCATGCGGCGGGGGCGTCGGTGTCGCCCAGTCCAGGGTGGTGGCCTGCCACGGGTTGTCCGAGGCGACCCGCTTGCCGCTGAAGATGCTGCTGAAGAAGTTGATGATGAAGGGGATCTGGGAAATCCCCAGGCCCACGGCGGACCACAGGATCATGTTGTTCAGCTTGAGCACCCCCGGGTCTCCACCCATGGCGACGTCGCCACCGAAGTAGGTGGTGCCGCCATCAGACATGCGGCGCGACATGCCCTTGAAGCCCTGGATGAACATGGGGGCGAAGACGCAGTTCATGAAGAACAGCGAACCGGCCCAGTGCAGCTTGCCGAGCCACTCGTTCATGTGGCGCCCGGTGATCTTCGGGAACCAGAAGTAGATGCCGGCGAACACCGCGAACATCGTGCCGGGCGCCACCACGTAGTGGAAGTGACCGATCACGTAATACGAATCGTGCAGGAAGACGTCGGAGGCATTGAAACCCAGCGGCAGGCCGGTCAGGCCGCCGATGCCGAACATCGGCAGGAATGACAACGCGAAGAGCGAGGCCGCGTTGAAGCGGATGGATCCGCCCCAGAGTGAGATGAACAGGGCCGTGAGGATGATGACCGAGGGGATCGAGATCATCATGGTCGTGGTCTGGAAGAAGGTGGCCACCTTGGTGCCCATGCCCGTCAAGTACATGTGATGGGCCCAGACGATGAACGAGAGGAAGCCGATGCTCATGGCGGCGTAGACCATGCTGCGGTAGCCCCACAACGGCTTGCGGATGTTGTTGGAAAGCACCTCGGCGACGATGCCGATGGCCGGAAGGATGAGCACGTAGACCTCCGGGTGACCGAGGAACCAGAACAGGTGCTGCCACAACAGCGGGCTGCCGCCGCCGGAAACCCCCAACTGCTTGCCGTCGACCACCAGACCCTGAGGCAGGAAGAACGAGCTGCCGAAGAGGTTGTCCATCAGCTGCATGAGACCGGCGGCTTCCAGCGGCGGGAACGCCAGCAGCAGGAGGAAGCCGGTGACGAACTGCGCCCACACGAAGAAGGGCATGCGCATCCAGCTCATGCCGCGGCAACGGAGCTGGATGATGGTGGCGATGAAGTTCACCGATCCGAGCAGCGACGAGGTGATCAGCAGCACCATGCCAATGAGCCAGTAGGTTTGCCCGTCGAAGCGGTTGACCAGGTCGGTGACCGAGGCCAGCGGGGAGTAGGAGGTCCATCCGGAACGTGCCGCACCACCGGGCGTGAAGAAGCTTGCGAACATCACCACGCCGCCGAGGAAGTAGCAGTGGAAGCTCGCCATGTTCAGGCGGGGGAAGGCCATGTCGGGCGCGCCGATCTGCAACGGCGTGACATAGTTTCCGAACGCACCGAAGAGCACGGGTACGATGGCCAGGAAGACCATGATCGTGCCGTGCATCGCGCCGAAGGAATTGTAGAGGTCACCTCCCATGATGCCTCCCTTGGCCATGTCCTTGTCGATCATCTCCAAGAGCGGGCCGACCACCGGGATGGGACTGCCGGGCTTGGCCAACTGGTAGCGCATGGCCAGGATCAGGAAGAACCCGAACAGCAGGAACAGCAACGCCGACACCCCGTACTGGATGCCGATGACCTTGTGGTCGGTGCTGAAGATGTATTTGCCGAAGAAACCCGGCTCATGGTGTGCGTGACCGTGGGAGGAATCGGTCGCGCTCGTGTGGGCGTGGGAGGCTGTGGATTGCATAGAATGGGGCGTCAGGCCTCGTCTCCCGGAAGACGAAGCTGGTGAGTGAATACAAACGCGCCGGGGCGTGGTACAGAAAATGTTTCGGAAGCCCTGAAGAATGAGCTCTTCGAAGACAATCCCTTAGATCGGTCGATGACAAGCGCCGCCAGCAGAACCGGGAGGTAGAAGATCGAGGCGAAGAACAGGCGCCGCGCCGAGTTCGTGTCCAACAGCAGCGCAAATCGGATCGCCTGGACGAGGAACAAACCACCGAGCACCAGGGCGATGGCAAGGTAGGCGCGCCCACTGATGCCCTGCAGGAACGGCAGGACGCTGACAAAGATCAGGGCGATGGTGTTCCGGATGGCCGAGGAGGCCGACCGGCGCCCCTGGGGATCCCTGCCGGAGAGCATCCGGAATCCCGCCTTGGCGTATTCGTCGCGGTACAACCAGGCGATGGCCATGAAGTGGGGCAATTGCCAGAAAAACAGGATGGCGAAGAGGGCCCAACCCCCGGCACCGAGTTCGCCGGTGGCGGCGGTCCACCCCATGAGCGGGGGGATCGCCCCCGGGATGGCTCCGACCCAGGTGTTCAATTCGGTGGTCCGCTTGAGGGGCGTGTAGGCGAAGACATAGGTCGCCAGGGTGATGGCCCCAAGAAATGCCGTGAGCAGGTTGACCAGGAACGCCAACCACGCCAGACCGACCAGGGAGACCACCACCCCGAAGGCAAGCACAGTCAATGGCGTGAGGATCCCGGCGGGGATGGGCCGAGAGGCGGTCCGGTGCATCAGGGCGTCGAGGTCGCGTTCCCACCACTGGTTCAAGGCGGACGCACCCGCGGCCAGCAACGAGGTTCCGAGGATGGCGTGCACGCAGGTCCTCCCGTCGGAAGCCTCGGACGATCCCAGGGAATAGCCCATCCACGTGGTCAGCACCACCATCAAGGTCAACCGGGCCTTCACCAGATCGCTGGCCACCCGGATCGCGGCCCGAAGCGGATGTCCGGCAACCGGAATGGAAATGGGAGCGGCGGAGTCCATGGACGACAGGCGGGGCTACCGGACCGGGACGGTCTGCGGGAGGCCGGCGGTTGCAGCGTCCGGAACCGGTCCGAGGGAACGGATCCGGTGGGCACGGACACTCCAGCAGAACCAGCATCCGGCCACCAGCGTCAGCGACCCCACGGCGACGTGAGCGGTGGCGATGTCCGCCGCCCGATCGGTCAGCACCGTGAACAAACCGAGGCCGAATTGCACGGTCACCAGGTGCAGCCACGCGGTGCCCAACCGGCGCAGGGGGTGCCCCCGGGGATGGGCACGCGAAGCTCGGAACGCCAGGACGATGCTGCAGAGGGCCAGGACGGCGTTGATGCGGTGGAGCATGTGCATATGCACCTGGAGGGCGGTGATCACGTCGACCCCCTCGCGCCGGCTCGCATACCGGAGCAGCGACTCGGCGTCGGTCCGGGGCCACCACTGGCCATACGCCAGCGGGAGGTCCGGGATGGCCAGCCCGGCATGCTGATGCCGCATCCAAAGCCCCAGGAGCAACTGGCCGAAGACCAAGGCAGTGCCGAG
>JBIKMQ010000040.1:0-9323 GCA_044359215.1 Candidatus Chromulinivoraceae bacterium | reverse complement strand
GACTACAACGCCGGCCGCCGCAATGTGCTGCGTTGGATGAACACCACCAACGCGCCCCAGGCCCGGACCAACAGCGCGCATTTCTTGGCCGTGATGACCTATCCCGGAACCCGCCAATACGTGGAGCAGATCCTCGAGCGCCGTCGCCGGTACGACCCGCAGTTTGCATCGGGCCGTTGAACCATCCCGTGCGCCGGCCGTGGAGCTGCTTCGGGCTTGGGCTCGGGCGGGCCTTCGGGGTTTGATCGGGCCATGACATCCGAGGCGCTCACGGGTCTGTCGGTGCTGGTCCTGGAAGACGAGCCCCTGTGGCGACGCCACCTCGTCGGCAGCCTGGAGCGCTGGGGGGCCGAGGTGACCGCGGCCGACTCGGTGGCCGGGGCCCGGCGGGCGCTCGGCTCGGCGACCTTCGACTTCGCCCTGATGGACGTGAACCTGCCTGACGGTCTCGGGCCGGACCTGCTCCGCGACAAGACCGTCCCGGCCCACACCGGCGTGGTCATCATGACGGCCGAGGGCGGGATCGCGGGCGCGGTCGAGGCGATGCGACTGGGTGCGCTCGACTACCTGACCAAGCCCTTCGAGCCCGAGGCGCTGGCGCTGACCCTGCGCCGGGCCCGGTCCGCGCGGGCGGTCCGTCGCGTGGCCGAGCAGCAGCGCTCCGGAAGCCCGGGCTACTTCTTCGGCACCGCCCTGGCGGGCCTCAAGACCCAGATCGAGCGCATCCTCGCCGCCGATCGACGGATGGAGACCCACCTGCCCCCGGTGCTCATCGAGGGGGAGACCGGAACCGGCAAGACCTCGCTCGCCCGGGCCATCCACCGCGAGGGTCCCCGCGCCGACGGGCCTTGGGTGGAGATCAACTGCTCGGCGATCCCGGAGCATCTGGCCGAGTCGGAGCTGTTCGGCCACGAGAAGGGGGCTTTCACCGACGCCCGGAGCACCCGCATCGGCCTCTTCGAGGCGGCCCACGGCGGCACGCTGTTCCTCGATGAACTGACCAGCCTGTCCCTGCCCATCCAGGCCAAGCTCCTGACGGTCCTGGAAGACCACCGCATCCGCCGGGTCGGTGGTTCCAAGGACATCGCCGTGGATGTCCGCGTCATCGCCGCCGCCAACCAGAACCTGCGCCAACTGGTTTCCCAAGGGGCCTTCCGGGCCGACCTGCAGCACCGGCTCGATCTCTTCCGACTGTCCATCCCGCCGCTGCGGGAACGAGGGGGCGACCTGCTGCCCTTGGCCGCCTCCCTGATGGAGGGCATCGCCGCGCGGCATCGGCTGCCGGTCCGGCCCGTCTCGGAGACCGGCCGCCGTCGGCTGCTGGGCTACGGGTGGCCCGGCAACGTCCGCGAGCTGGCCCATGAACTCGAGCGCGCCCTGGTGTTCGAGGATGGCGAGGCGCTGAATTTCGACTCCCTGCTGGGTGCCGGTGGAGGGAACCTCGAGGTCGCCCCGATTCCCGCAGAGGCTGGTCCGGCCGCCGCCAAGCCGGCAAGCACCGGAGCCCTGGACACCTGGTGGAACGACGGATTCCGCTTCCCGGAGCAGGGCTTCGACCTCGAGGCGGCCATCCTGCACATCATCCGGCAGGCCCTCGAACAGTCCGGCGGCAACGTCTCGGCCGCGGCCCGTCGGCTGGGGGTGTCGCGCGACTACCTTCGCTACCGGCTGGGACCCAAGGGCGGCGGCCCGGGCTGACCTGCACCGGGCCCCGGGGTGTTCCGGCGGGGGGCCAGACACCCCGACGGTGCCTCAGCGCATCGAATCGAGGACCGTCCCCAGTCGCTCCAGGCCCGCACCGAAGATCTCGGGCTTGCAGCCAAGGCCCACGCGGAAGGCCTGGGGCTCGCTGAAGAACGAGCCGGGCGTGACCGTGGCCTCGAGGGCGCGCAGGCGATCGCACAGCACCTCCACCGAGCCGCGGCGCAGCCGGGGGAAGGTCACGGTGCCCGCCGCCAGCGGAGGGCTGTCCAGCAGGTCGCCCCGCTCGGCCAGGAAGGCGTTCCACGCGGCGCGGTTGGGTTCGAGGATGCCGGCCGACCGGGCCCGCAGCCGGGGCAGTTCGCGCAGCGCCACGAGGCTCAGGCGCTCGGCGCTGTGGGCCGGGATGACGCCCAGCAGGTCGTTGAGCCGCCACATCCGCTCGATGAGCGACGGCTCGGCCACCACCCAGCCGCACCGCAGCCCGCTGAGTCCGTAGACCTTGGTCAGGCTCCCGGTGGTGACGATGCGAGGGTCGGCCCGGTGCGCGGTCGGGGGAGGCGGGACCGCCGCCGCGTCGAGGTACACCTCGTCGATGAGCACCCGGGCGCCCGCCGCCTCGGCGAGGTCGGCGATCCGCGAGGCGCAGCCCGGGGCCAGCCGCGCGCTGCTGGGATTGTGCAGGTCGCTCAGCACGATCAACCGGGTGCGGGGCCCGATCCGCGAGGCCAGCGCGTCGAGGTCGGGCTGGAAGCCCAGCGCCCTGGGCCGGGGGAACCGGACGACCGTGGCGCCCAGATGCCGCGCGGCGTCGACCAGCAGCTCGTAGGTCGGTTCCTCGATGAGCACCTCGTCGCCGGGTCGCAGGGTCACGGCCATCGCGAGGTAGTTGGCCAGCGAGGTTCCCTCGGCGTGGCAGACCCGGTCGGTGGACACGCCCAGGTGGCGGGCCAACGCCTCGACCAGCGGCGGCCAGCCGTAGAAGCTGGGACCGCTCAGCTCGATGTCGTCGAGGCCCGCTCCGAGCTCGCGGAGCGTGACGGCGGCCACGCCGCTGTTGCCGAGATTGAAGCGGGCCGCCTGGAGGGTCTTGGCCCAGTGCATGTAGTCCGAAGCGTCATGACGGGGCAGGGCGTCGGCGGGGGTGGGTGTCGCTGGGTTCATTCGCTGGTTTTTCGCCGCCAATAGCCGAAGGCGGGCAGGCCCGCCGCCAGGATCCCGAGGCCGATGGCGCTCTGGAGCGGCTGTTGCCGGACGAGGTTGGCGACCACGATCCAGCACACGGCCGTGAAGGCCAGGGTGGTCCACGGATGCCCGGGCACCCGGAACCCCGGGGCCGACTCCGGCCGGCGGCGGAAGACGAAGATGCAGACCCCGGCCAGCCCGTAGAAGATGAAATCCACCGAGACCACGTAGTTGAGGATGGCCTCGTAGCTGCCCGAGCAGGCGATGAGCGCGGCCACGCCACCCTGCAGCAGGATGGCCGCCGTGGGCGCCCCGGTGCGCGGGTCCACGCGCCCGAGGCCGGTGAAGAAGACGCGGTCGTGGCCCATGGCGTAGTAGACCCGCGGTGCGGTCAACATGCCCTGGCTGAGGAAACCCAGCGTGGAGACCACGATGCCGATGGCGATCCAGCGCGCCCCGGACTCGCCGAGGGCCAGTCGCAGGACGTCGGAGGCCGGGGTCTTCGTGCCGGCGAGGCCGTCGGCCCCGAGCGCCCGCAGGTAGGCGGCGTTGGCCCCCAGGTACAGCGCGATGACGCCGGCGATGCCCAGGATGAGCGCCCGTGGCAGGGTGCGGCCCGGGTCGCGGACCTCACCCGCGAGGAATCCTGCCGTCTGCCAGCCGCCGTAGGCGAAGAGCACGGGCACCATCGCCCCGAGCAGCGGCACGAGGCCGCCACCGGGGATCGCGTCGGGTCCCGCAGCCACCGCCCCGGCCGCCGTCGCAGGATGGGCCGCGGCCGGCCCGAGGAACCCGGCCAGCACCAGGCCGGCGATGGCCACCGACTTCAGCACGGTGAGCAGGCTCTGCGTGGCGGCCCCGGTGCGCACGCCCAGGCAGTTCATCGCGCTCAACACCGCCAGCGCGGCCACCGCCATCACCCGGTCGTCGACGCCCCAGCCCACGACCGTCCGCAGGTACTGGGCGAAGGTGATGGCCACGGCCGCCATGCCGCCGCTCTGGATGACCCACAGCAGGCCCCAGCCGTAGAGGAACGCCACGGCCGGATGGTAGGCCTCGCGGAAGAAGACGTACTGCCCGCCGGCGGCCGGGCGCTCCGAGCCCAGCTCGGCGTAGATCCACGAGCCGACCATCGCCACCAGGCCGCCGAGGATCCACGCCGCGAGGATCCACCCCATCGATCCGACCTGCCGGGCCACCACCGACGGGTTGAGGAAAATGCCGGCCCCGACGATGCCGCCGATGACCGCCGTGGTGGCGTGGAAGAGTCCGAGCCGCCGCAGCAACGGCGCGGTGGCGGACGATGCCGGGGTCGGGGATCCACGGGTGTCGGACGGGGATTCGTTCATGGTCGCGGGTCGGTCGGGGGCAATGGACCGAGATGGAAGACCTCCCGCAGCGGCGTCGACTCGGGCGGTCCGTCCGGGGCCGAGGGCATGAGCGGGGCCATGTGCCGCCACCACCGCCGGCAGACCTCGGTCCGGGCGATCGCCTCCCAGGCCGCCTCATCGGCGAACTCCACGTAGGCGAAGAGTTGGCGGGTGCCGGGGTGCAGGAAGATGGAATAGGTGTGGACCCCATGCCGCCGGAGCACCTCCTCGAGCTCGGGCCAGATCGGCCGGTGGCGACGCTCGTACTCGGCCTCCTGCCCGGCATCGACCGACATCACGAAGGCGCGGCGGATCATGCTTGGACCTCCATCAGGGCCTGCATCCGGCCGGCCGCCTCGAGCCAGGCCGACCGGTCGGCCGAGGGCTCGAACCGGGTGACCGACACCGAGGCGATGGCCGCCTGGCGGACCTCGGCCAGCGATCCCAGTTCCCCGCAGCCGCGGGCCTGCCAGAGCACGTTGCCCAAGGCGGTCGCCTCGGCGGGTCCGGCGACCACCGGGCAGCCCAGCGCGTCGGCCGTCGACTGGTTGAGCAGCCCATTGCGGGATCCGCCCCCGACGAGGTGCACCACCTCGAAGCGGTGGCCTGCCAGCGACTCCAGCCCGCGCAGCACCCGGGCGTACTTGAGGGCTAGGCTGTCGAGCACGCAGCGGGCGAGGCCGGCCTCGTCGCCCGGCACCGGTTGGCCGGTGCGGCGGCAGAAGGCGGCGATCGCCGCCGGCATGTCGGGCGGATTCAGGAAGGACGGGTGGTCCGGGTCGACGAGGCTGCGCAGGGGAGGGGCTGCCGCCGCGCGGGCCGCCAGCGTGGCGTAGTCGGTCGGCGTGCCACCCGCGGCGAGGTCGGAGCGGCAGCGCTGCAGTAGCCAGAGTCCCATGACGTTCTTGAGCACCCGCCAGGTGCCCTCGACCCCGCCCTCGTTCGTGACGTTCAGGGCCAGCGCCTCCGGGCCCAGGTGCGGCACCGGCGACTCGAACCCGACCAGCGACCAGGTGCCCGAACTGATGTAGGCCCAGCCGGGCCGACCCGTGGCCCCGGTGGGGATGCCCACCACGGCCGAGGCGGTGTCGTGGGTGCCCGGGGCCACGACCTCGACGCCCGCCAGCCCGGTCGCCTCGGCCACACGGGGCAGCAGCCGTCCCAGCCGGGAGCCCGGGGCCACGATCCCGGGCAGTCCGTGGGTGGGCAGGCCCAACCGCCAGAGCAGGTCGGTGCACCAGGAGCGGCCCACCGGATCGTGGAACTGGGTGGTCGTGGCGTTGGTGAACTCGACGCCGTCCGAGCCGCAGAGCAGGTGGTGCAGCCAGTCGGGCATCATCAGGAAGCGGTCGGCCGCCGCGAACGCCTCGGGGCTGCGCGCATGGTGCGCGACCCACTGGTACAGCGTGTTGATCGGCATGAACTGGATGCCGGTGCGGGCGAAGATCTCCTCGCGCGGGATCCGCTGGAGCACCTCGTCGAAGGCCACCGGGTGCGAGGGATCCCGGTAGCAGCGCGGCAGGCCCAGGAGTTCACCCGAGCGCGAGAGCAGCACGTAGTCGAGGCCCCAGGTGTCGGCCCCGACCGAGACCGCGCGCCCGCCATGACTTCGTCCGGCCCGGGCCAGTCCATCGCGCACCCCCGACCACAGGCCGGCCGGGTCCCACCGCAGCACGCCGTCCAGCTCGACCGAGCGGTTGGGGAATCGCGCCTCCTCGGCCAGTTCCATGCGGCGGCCGTCCCACAGGCCGGCCATCACCCGGCCGCTCTCGGCGCCGACGTCGATGCCCAGGTGGACTTGGAGGGGGGCGCTCATGGTTCGAGGTGCGGTCCGTCCGGTGTGCAGACCCCGCCAGCCGTGGAGGTGGCGCGGGCGACGGCAGGAAGCGCTGTGGGGGCGTTCATGGCTCGGGCTGCGGCTTCGGGGGAAGAGTCCTCAAGATCGTGGTCGCGGCTTCGGCTGGACAGCTTTTTCCGAACCGCTGGGGCGCGGTGTCGGTGGCGCTTGGGTCGGTCAGCCTCCCGCGCGTTCCCGGGCCGTGCGTTCGGCGTGGCGATGGATCCGATCCAGCCAGGCCTCGCCCACCGGCACGCCCTGGCGGCGGCAGTGCTCGTCCCAGACGGCGCCCCAGGGCAGGCCCTTGGCCTCCTCCTGCAGGGCCAAGCGGGTGGTCCGGTCGCCGCGGGTCTCGGCCGCACGGATCCCCGGCGGTTCCAGGAGCCCGGCCAGCAACGCCCGCCCGAGAGCCCGTGCCCCGACGACCCAGGCGGCCACCCGGTCGATGCTGGCGTCGAAGTAGTCCATGCCCAGCCGCACGCGGGGCAGCACCCCGGGCGCCACGGCCTCCCGGGCCACCGCCGCCAGATCGTCGTTCAGGGTCACCACGTGGTCGCTGTCCCAGCGCACCCCGCGGCTCACGTGCAGCAGCAGGCCGGGAACGAAGGGCAGGATGGCCGTGAGCTTGTCGGCCACGCTCTCGGTCGGATGGAAATGCCCCATGTCCAGGCAGAGGTGCTTGCGGCGGCGGATGGCGTAGGCCAGGAGGAAGTCGTGCGAGCCCACCGTGCAGCTCTCGGCCCCGATGCCGAAGAGCTTCGGCTCGACCGAGTCGACGAGGTGCCGGGCCGGCAGCCGCTCGGCGAAGACCGCATCCAGCGATTGGGCCAGGAGTGCCCGCGGTCGGCCGCGGTCGGCCGGGGTGTCCTTGAAGCCGTCCGGCACCCAGACGTTGCAGACGCTGGGGGATCCGAGTTCGCGGCCCAGGAAGGCGGCGATGCGCCGCGACCTCCGGCAATGGTCGATCCAGAACCTGCGGACGCCCCGGTCCGGGTGGGCCAGGGTCAGCCCGTCGGCGGCCATGGGGTGGGCGAAGCAGGTGGGGTTGAAGTCGAGGCCCAGCCCCAGCCGGCGCGCCCAGTCCACCCAGCCTTGGAACTGCCCGGGGTGCACCGTGTCCCGTCGCAGCGGCGTCCCGTCGCTCTCGCCGTAGATGGCGTGGAGGTTGACCCGGTGCCGCCCGGGGATCACCGACAGCGCGCACTCGAGATCGTCGCGCAGCTCGGCCGGCGTGCGGGCCCGGCCGGGGTGCGTTCCGGTGACCGCCAACCCGCCGCCGGGCGATCCCGGCGCGTCGCCCTCGAATCCCTGCACATCGTCGCCCTGCCAGCACTGCAGCGAGATCGGGATGCCGGCCAAGGTCGCCAGCGCCGCCTCGGTGTCGACGCCCGCGGCCCCGTAGCGCTGCCGGGCCGCGCCGTAGGCCCGGGTCACCGCCCCGGAACGTCGGGACGTGGTGACATGGGAAGGGCCTGGATCGGGCGCGGGGGACATGGTCCGGAGACTACGCCGAAGGCCCTCGCCGGCGGAAGCCCACGCTTGGAAGGGTGCCCGGGGCAGTCCTGCCGGAAGCCCGACGAACCACAGGACTGGTGATGGAGCGGACACCCATCCACCGTCGGCGTTGGATTTGCCGACAGCGGAGGGGTCGCAGTGGTGAATCGACGCTGGCGGCTACATGGAGAATGGCTTGGTTTGTGACGAAGGCTGGCGGTTCGTTGGTCTCGACGACGATCGGTGCGGTCGAGCGAATGAGGATCAGGGTGACCCCTTTACCCCTTTACGGCGGCCGTCCGGCACCTGAAACGGGCCTTGGCGTGAGGCGGGCCCCGGTTGGCCCAAGGGTTGTTCTCTCCCGGGACGGTTTGGGTGTCCCCGCTTGGCTTCACTCCCGCCTCCCAGTTTGGGGGAACCCTGGGCCCGCGGTTGGTTGGAACGGCGGCCGCCGGGGCAGAGTCGGCTTCCAGGATGCTGGAGGCTCTGAGCAGGTCATGCCGTTCCTTGACCATCAGTGTGTGGCCGGAAGCGCCGATCAGCGCGAGGCTCACCGTCGCCAGAAGCACGGCGATTGTCGAATGGATGTCGTTCAGCAGGAAGGCTCCCCGGCTCTGGCCTGCGTGGTGGTGGCTCAGATCTCTGGCTCGCGTACGGTAAGTGGGCCGACAGGAGGCCCACTGGCCGGGCCTGCTGAGGAGCCGATTGCGGGGACCCCGTCGAGCGGCTGGTGCAAGGGGAGTTTGAGGAGCGGTGGAGGATGTGCGCGCGGAAGGCGCTGCGGTGATCGAGGTGTTGACGAAAGCGCCGACCGGATGGGGACAACCAACAAAGGTACGAAACCTCGGATTGGTAGGGAGTCGGTTCGAATGGGGTGGTTCAGCTTCCGAGGAGACTCACTTGGACCCAAATCGCAGATGGCAGGGAACGCCTATGCCTGTTGGTTGGGACAAGGCGCGGTTGCTGTCAGGCGGTTGGAGGACTAGGATCTTGGTGCGAGAGGTCATCATGCCAGATCCGGACATCCAAAAGCTCGAGAACCAGCTGCCGTCAGCCTCAGGGTCGGCCTTTGCAGCGGCTCGTGAGCGGGTGTTGGCTTCCGGGCAAAGCGTGCTTCAATCGCAGGATGGCGTGATCTACGAGGTGTTTCCTGACGGCCGAAAGGTGCCAGTGAAGCGGATCGAGCCGCCGAGTCATTTCGCCCCGGGGAGCATCTTCACCCTGCGGTGACTGTGGCCAGACCAAGAATGCGGATGTTCGCCGGACCAAACGGCTCCGGAAAGAGCACGCTCAAAGATTGCCTGCCCGAGGCCCTGTTGGGCGTCTATTTGAATCCGGACGACATCGAGCGGGAGATTCGGAACCAAGGCTATTTGGACCTTTCCCGCTACGGTTTGGAATGTACCGCGGAAGAGGTGTCTCCGTTCTTTCGGGATTCCACGTTTCCGGCTGAAGCCGGACTTTCGGAAGCCAGCCGTGAATTGGCTTTCTCGCAGGGCCGACTGGATTTTTCAAAGGTGGCGGTCAATTCTTACCTGGCATCGGAAACCGTCCGGTTCCTCCAGTCCCAACTGCTGGCCCACGGGAGGTCCTTCACGTTCGAAACGGTGATGTCGCATCCCGGGAAGGTGGAACTTCTGGCGACGGCACAGGCCATGGGGTATCGGACTTACCTGTACTTCGTCGCAACGGATGATCCGTCCATCAACGTCTCTCGAGTCCGAAACCGAGTCCTG
>JBIKMQ010000039.1:0-9331 GCA_044359215.1 Candidatus Chromulinivoraceae bacterium | reverse complement strand
CGATGGACTCCTCGGTCCTGCCCAGCAGGAGGTACAGGTAGGACAGGTAGTCGCAGAGCTCGGGATTGCCAGGGCTGAGCCGTCGCGCCTCCAGCAACGGCGCCTCGGCCGACGCCAGTTCATTGCGGGCGATGAAGACCCGTCCCTCGGCCTCCGCCAGCCCGGCCTTCTCGGGCGGGCTCCAGCGACTGCGACCCGGGTCGGCCTTGAGTTCCTCGAGGGTGTTGGTTGCCGAGGCGATGTCCCCGACGGCCAACGCCGCCGAGATGAATCCGAAGCGGTTGAAGAGGTTGGTGGGTGAAAGCCGGGAAGCCCGCGCGAAACCGACGGCCGCCCGGCGGACCATGTCATCCTTCTGGGCGAGCAGGGCGGAGCCGAAGACGCGCAGGAACTCCGGCTCGTCAACCGGCCCGTGGAAGTCCAGGAGCCCAGGTTTGCCATCCCAGATCTTGACGAGGTCGGTGGGGATCGGCCGGTTGGCGGCCAAGGCCTCGTTGACCTGCAGGTTGACGCGGGCCGAGGCGTTTTCCGGGTGGAGGCGGAGCGCCTCTCGGAACAGCGCGCCGGCCTCCTTCAGACGCCCCCCTTCCTGGAGGAAGACCCCGGAGGCGTTGACCGATCGGGACCACAGGGCGGCGACCTTCACGGCGTTGGAGGAACCGAGGGCCGCATCGCGCACCACCTGGTCGAGGGAGGGCTGCACCTCGCCCCAGAATCGCCGCACCTGTTCGAAATCTCCCTGACCCGGCGAGGCGGGCAGCAGGGATCTCCGCAGGAGTGCGCCGTGGAGGGTGGCCACCGGCAGGAAATCGAACGGTTCGGCGAAGAAGCTGAAGACCGGAGAGGCGAAGAAGGTCTGGTTGCTCCGCGCCGCCTGGGTACCCAGCGTGAGCCAGAGGCCGGCGATGTTCTCGTTGGCGGCGGCGATGGTCTTCAATGCCGGCCAGCGATCGCCCTGCCGGTCCGCCAGGAACTGGCGATACTGTCGGATCGGAGCCATCCGGATGTTGACGACCAGATGGTCGGCGTTGCCACCCAGCGTCCGGTTGCCGGCGATGAGCGCCATGGCCAGGTCGGAATCATCGGCGAAGACCAGGCTGGGCGCCCGGTGGAGCGGGGCCATCATCGTGCGGACGTAGTCGCGGAGGGCCGGCCCGTTGTCGGCGATCAGGGGTTTCCAGTTCCTCACGATCAGGGCCCCGGGCACCAGCACCGAGAGAGCCACGACCGACACGCCGACCAGGCGGGACAGACCGATCGTCACCGGCCGGACCCCATGGGCGTGTCGCGCGTCGGGCCGGGCCGTCCACAGCAGCAGGTAGTACCCGGCGAAGTACCCGACGGCGAGGGAGGCGCAGAACGAGAAGGTGAGCATCGGCACGCCGTAGCCGAGTTGACTCGGGCTGAATTTCACATCGAACCCGACGGCGATGCAGAGGCCGAACCAGGCCAGCGCCAGGACCTGCCAGGCGAGGTTGGCGGCGAGGGTGTCGAGGCCCGCCCCCATGCGGGAAGGCCACCGGACACCGATGCCGACCAGCGGTGCGATCATCAGCAGCGACAGGAACAGGAACCGGCCCCTCGGATACATCAAGAGTTGCCCCCCTTTCATCGAGATGGTGTTTCCGAGCAGGATCCAGAATCCCTCGTCGAGACGGCCGCTCAGGCGGGCCGACAGCGGAATCCAGAGCAGCAGCGACAAGCCAACGAGCCCGGCAAGCCCGAACCGGGCAAGGAAGCCGAGGTTGAAGAAGGTCCAACCACGGATCCACACGACCGCCACCAGGAACATGGGCACGAACCCGATGAAGGCGTAGCTGTTGGCCACGCCCAGGCCAAGGAGCGCGGCCACGGCCCACAGGCGCGACTCCCGCTGGTCGAGGCGATATTCGAGCAGGTTCCGGACGGCCAGCGCGAACAGGACGAGGTCGATCATCTCGCCGGTGAACGCCGTGGCGTGTTGCCAGAAGGTCCTCTGGAAGGCGAGCAACCCCACCGCGAGCACCGGCGGCACCCAGGCCAGCGGGATGGTCAGCAGCCCGATGTCGGAGAACTCCCGGATGCGCTCCTCATGGCGACGGTCATGGGGCAACAAGGCCACCGAGCGGGCCAGGAGGAAGACCACCCAGGCGGCGAGGACGACGGTGAGGAGGTTGGCCTGAGCCGGGAAACCGGAACCCGTCCATGGTGCGACCAACTTTCCGAAAATCTGGTGAAGCGGCTGGGCGAAGTGGTTCTCGAACCCCCACCCGGCCGCCTCGAAGACGGGGCGCAGGTTGTTGGCACCGATCCATGGATTGCGGGTCAACGCGAAGATGACCAGGACCAACCCGGCCAGAATCCAGGGCAGTTTCCGGGTGACGAAGAGCCTCGAAGAAACAGGTGCCTCATCCATAGGGTGACACGATCATTCGGCCATGGCCGGGGAAAGGCAAAGCCGTTTCACCATGAAACCAAGGGCCCGGCACCCCGCCGGTGGCGCACACAAAAAAAGCGCCCGTGGGCGGGCGCTTTGCGGTGGGAGCCCGCCGATCCGGCGAGGCGGACAAGGTCGGCATCGACCCGGTCGATCACTTCGAGCCGAGGATCGCGTCCTTGGCGGCCTTGGCCACGCGGAACTTCACGACCTTCTTGGCCGGGATCTTGATCTCAGCACCCGTGGCCGGGTTGCGGCCGACGCGGGCCTTGCGGTTCACGAGCACCAACTTGCCCACGCCCGGGAAGGTGAAGGTGTTCTTGGCGTTCTTGTAGGCGAGTTCGGCGAGCGCCTCGAGCACCGTGAGGGCTTGCTTCTTGCTGATCTCGGCCTTCTCGGCGAGGGCGGCGGTGATCTGGGACTTGGTGAGGGCTTTAGCGGCTTTGGCCATAGTGCTGGGGTTGGTGTTTGAGACGATTGTGACTGTCGGAATGTATGAGGTTCCGTCGGTGACTTCGGGGCGGATTTAGCAACGCGTCCGGACACGTCGCAAGAGAAAAGCCAATGAATGCGCGGTTTTTTCGACTTCGGGACGCGTGGCGAAAAATCCCGGGGCCCACCATGGACCAGCCATCGCGCTGCCGGAAACCAGAGGCGGTCGAGGGACCCTTGACTTGGGTGGCGCCCCCAACACCATCCCCGGTTTGAGAACGCTCGATGCGTCGCTCCCGGCGGCGCCCGAACCACCGGAAGCCAACGCGTCGCACCGACATCGAACGACACCCAGCCCATGAATCCCCCCCTCAAGCGCCGGTCCGTGACGCTCGGACTCCTCCAGCATGCCTGCGGGACCGATCCCGAGGAGAATCTCGAGGTTTGCCTGCGGGCGGCGCGTCGGGCAGCGGACGATGGAGCCAACATCCTCTGCACGCAGGAACTCGTCCGGTCCCAGTATTTCTGCCAGTCGGAGGAGCATCGGTATTTCGGGTTGGCGGAGCCGATCCCGGGGCCCAGCACCCGGGCCTTCCAGGAACTGGCCCGCGAGCGGGGGGTCGTGGTGGTGGCCTCACTGTTCGAGAAACGGGCCGAGGGCCTGTACCACAACACGGCGGTGATCATCGATGCCGACGGGTCCCTGCTGGGCATCTACCGCAAGATGCACATCCCGGACGACCCGCTCTTCTACGAGAAGTTCTACTTCACCCCGGGCGACACCGGCTTCCGAACCTGGGACACCCGCTTCGGTCGCATTGGTGTGCTGGTATGCTGGGACCAGTGGTATCCCGAGGCCGCCCGCCTGACGGCGATGAGCGGGGCGGAGATCCTCCTCTATCCCACGGCCATCGGATGGCACCCCTCCGAAAAGGCCGAATACGGCGAGCACCAGCACTCGGCATGGGAGACCATCCAGCGCGCCCACGCGATCGCCAACGGGTGCTACGTGGCCGCGGTCAACCGCATCGGCCATGAACGTCCTGTCGGCGGCGACGGACTCGAGTTCTGGGGACAGAGCTTCGTGGCAGGCACCAGTGGTCAGATCCTGGGCAAGGCCGCGGTGGACCGGCCCGAGAACCTGCTGGTGACGGTGGACCTGTCCAAGGTGGACGTCACCCGCACGCATTGGCCGTTCCTGCGAGACCGACGCATCGATGCCTATGGAGACCTCACCCGACGGTTCCGGGACTGAACCGATCCGAACCGGGGCGCTGAAGGGCCGCTGCCTGGTGGTGATCGGCGGCACCCGGGGCCTCGGAGCCTCGGCGGTGCGGGCCTGCCTGCGCGAAGGGGCCCATGTGGTCGCCGTCGGCATCGACCCATGGGAACCCTCCCCGGGCGACACCCCGGGACGACGGGTGCGTTCATCGGACGGAGACCGGATCGAGACCCTGATGGCCGATGCCCGGGAACCTGGTGTGGCGGAGGCGGCCATCGAGCAGTGCGCACGGGCATTCGGCGGCTTCCATGGCCTCTACCATGTGGCCGGTGGCAGCGGCCGACGCTGGGGTGACGGGCCCCTGCACACGATCCCGCTCGAGGCGTGGAATCGCACCCTCGAACTGAACCTGACGACCGCCTTCCTTTCCAACAGCGCGGCCATCCGCTGGTTCCTCGGGCGCGGCCTTCCGGGATGCCTCCTGAACTGCGGCTCGGTGCTGGCGGGCTCCCCATCCGCGGCGCTGTTTGGGACGGTCGCCTACGCGGCGGCCAAGAGCGCCCTGGAGGGCCTCACCCGGGCGACGGCGGCCGCCTACGCCTCCCACGGAATCCGGGTGAACCTCATCGCTCCCGGGCTGGTGGCGACCCCGATGTCGCAACGGGCGCAATCCGACCCGGGCATCGTCGAGTTCATCGGTCGCAAACAACCTCTGGACGGCGGAAGGATCGGCCGGCCCGATGACCTCGACGCAGCGGTGGTGTGGCTGCTGTCCGACGCCAGCCGATTCGTCACCGGACAGGTGATTGCCGTCGACGGTGGATGGTCGGTCACCGACGCATCGCCCCATCCATCCCTGGGTCCGACCCTGCCGCAGACTCCATCCCGCCCATGAGCCAAGCCCCTGCCTCCCGCCCGTGGTTTACCGGCATCGACCTGGGTGGCAGCCGCATCAAGGCGGTCGCCGTCGACGGCGAGGGCCGGGTGCTCGAGGACGCCACGATCCCGTTCGAGGACCGCGATCACCAGTGGGCCCAACTCATCCTGGAGTGGGTTCAGGACCTGCGAGCCCGTCGCGGCTGGCCCACGGGCCTGGGACTTTGCGCTCCCGGACTGGCCTCGCTCGACGCCCGATGCATCGTCCACATGCCAGGAAGGCTTGTGGGGCTGGAAGGACTGGACTGGGCAAGGCATCTGGGCTTTCCCGGCAGCGTCCCGGTGCTCAACGACGCCCATGCCGCCCTCCTCGGCGAGGCCTGGATCGGGGCGGCCCGAGGCCTGCGGAACGTGATGATGTTGACCCTTGGCACCGGGGTGGGAGGCGCCGCCCTGGTGGATGGAAGGCTTCTGCGGGGACATCTCGGCAGGGCCGGACATCTGGGGCACATCACCCTCGACTGGCGCGCTGCCAACGACGATGTGGGCACCCCGGGATCCCTTGAACTGTTCATCGGCACGAAGACCCTCCGGGTGCGGAGTCAAGGCCGTCATGGCAACACCAAGGACCTTGTCGCCGCGGCGCTGCGGGGTGACGCAGCGGCCCTGAGGGTTTGGAACGACTCGGTGGATGCCCTTGCCGTCGGCACCAATTCATTGATCAACGTGCTCGACCCGGAGGCTGTGATCCTTGGAGGCGGCATCTCCCAGGCGGGGCGCCCCCTGTTCGATCGGCTTGAGGCCACCCTCAACCGCCACGAGTGGCAACCCATGGGTCATCGTGTCCGCCTGCTGCCTGCTGCCCTTGGCGACCAGGCAGGAGCCTATGGCGCGGCCTACCAAGCGATCAGCTCCGGACCTGCGGCCGGGTCGATTGCCAATCCCTGAACCAGTCCCCAAGCATCCCCCGCCTCCCTACCACTCCCTTCCCCCGCCGCCATCCCCAAGATAGGGACAGGCCTCATCGACGGGGACAGGCTTGGTTGGCTGCGGCTGGCTGTCGGGATTGGGGCGATTGACGCGGGGGGAAGATCCAGAGAATTCGGGGGGCGGCTCCAAGACAAACCGGCATCCCGGTTTTTCAGGATGCCTGTCGGAAGCGACGCTCTGCCGGGCGCACGCATGAAAAAAGCCACCTTGGTCACCCAAGGTGGCTTTGAACACTCAAACCAAAATTACTTGCGACGGCGCCAGAGCAGCGCAGCGGCACCGAGGGTGCCCAGAGCGATCGTGGTCGGCTCGGGAACCACAGGGCCACCGGAAGCGACGAGGCTGAACGAGGCCATGTTGCCAAGACCACCGGTGATGGGGAGGGGGGGCTCGCCCGGAACGGGGATCGTGTAGGTGAAGGCGGAGGACAGACCCGTGCCGGCCTTGCCAGCCAGAGCGTCAGCGGCGCTGGATCCGGCAACCGAGGAGTCCCAAACAGCAACCCGGAGGGCGACCGTCGAGCCGTTGGCGAAGCCTTCCAAGGTACCAATGTTGCCAGGGCCACCCGCACCGGTCGGGTTCCACGTGCCCGGAAGCGTGGTGGTCGAGGCGCGGAACGGGGCGGGAGCGAAGGACTTGCCAGCACCGCTGGTGATGGCAGCGTCGGTCGCACCGTACCAGATCTGAGCCACATAGCTCGTCCCGGTGAGGGGCTTGCCAGAGGCGTCATTGACCAGAGCGAAACCCCGATTGCCGAGGTTCATCTGTCCCTGACCGAGAGCCGTCACGGCGAACGCCGAGGCAGCAACGAGGTAAGCGAACTTGTTCATGATGTTTTCTGTTAGGACTTGTTAGTTGACGGAGAAGTTGCGGGTGTAGGTGCGGGCCGTGGAGGTCTGGAGGAAGAAGCCCTCACCAACCTTGACCGTCGGGTCAGAGTCCCAGCCACCGTCGATGAACGACTTCTGGGAGAAGCCGGTGCCGGTCCACTGGAACACGTTGTCACCCTCGACGCCCTGGAAACCACCAGCAGCAGGAGCGCTCAGGCTTCCGGCGATCGGGAGGGGAACGGCCACCAGATTGAAACCAGAGGCGACGCTCACGCTGTTGTTGAGGCTGACCTCACCGATCAGGGTGATCGTGGTGGCATTAGGCACGTTGATGAAGAAGCCCTCGCCGGGGGAGAGCTTCATGGCGGTGTCTTCCCAAGCGCCGTCGAGGAAGGAGTTCGGCGAGTACTTGCCGCCGGAGAACTTGTAGACGGTGGTGCCCTCAGGGACGTTGAGGACGGTGCCGATGGCGTTGTTGCCGTTGTTCAGCTGGTTGCCGATCAGATTGAAGCCCTTGGCGAGGCTCAACCGGACATAACCAACGATGTTCTGGCTGGTCACCTGGGCGGACCCGGAGACAGCACCGACAGCCGCGACAACAGCGGCCAAGAGGAGCGATTTGGTGTTCATTGTGGTTTGATTGATTCCGTGTGTGGGGAAGTTGTGTCAGGGGCTCAAGAGAGCGTCAACGGGTTTTTTGAATTTTTTTGGGACTGCCTTTCAGCCGCCGTGACGGTGTTGGCCAGAAGCATGGCAATGGTCATCGGGCCGACCCCGCCGGGATTGGGAGTGATCCAACGGCACCTGGGCTGCACCTCGGCGAATGCCACGTCGCCCACGAGGCGCGTGCCGGACTTGCTGGAGGCGTCCGGGATGCGGTTGACGCCGACGTCGATGACGACGGCACCGTCGCGTACCATGTCGGCCTTGAGGAACTCGGGCACTCCCATCGCCGCAATGATCACGTCGGCCCGGCGGCAGTGGGAGGCGATGTCACGCGTGGCGCTGTGGCACAGGGTGACGGTGCAGTTCGCCGACGGCGACTTCTGGATGAGGATCGACGCCATCGGCTTGCCGACGATGTTGCCGCGACCAAGCACCACCACCTCGGCCCCCGGGAGCCGCACGCCGGTCCGCACCAGGAGCTCATGCACCCCGGCCGGGGTGCACGGCAGGAATCCACCGCCGTCACCCAGCAGCAACCGGCCGACATTCACCGGATGGAAACCGTCGACATCCTTCCCGGGGGACACGGCCGCGTAGATGGCCGCCGAATCGATGTGTGCGGGCAAGGGCGCCTGGACGAGGATGCCGTGGCAGGCCGGATCGGCGTTGAGACGGTCGATGCGCGCCAGGAGCTCGGCCTGCGTGGTCGCCTCGGGCAACACGGTGGTGTGCGACACGATGCTCAGCTCGAGGGCCTTTTTCTCCTTCATGCCCACGTAGACCTGCGAGGCCGGATCCTCGCCGACCCGCAGGAACGCCAGGCCCGGTTGGATGCCGCGCTGCCGGAGGGCGGCGACCCGCGCGGAGGTTTCACGATGGATGTCGGCCGCGATGGCGCGCCCGTCGATGAGGTTGTTCATGGTCTCGAATCGGCGGCGGCGGCACGGAGTCGAAGGAGCCGCCGCAAAGGTTGGAATCAGGGCTCCCGGGTTTCCTCGATCGACTGCACCCTCAACACCACCTGGGTCGGGTAACGCGGATCCACGTATTCCTCGGCGACGACGCGCACCGTCTTGCCACGGAGCCCGGCAATCGGAGTCTCGGGATCCTGGGCCACCAGGAACCCCAGCATGCCCTCGCCCCGACGCGGGCTGCGCAACTGGTAATAGGAGGGTGATTGGGGTTCGAGGCTGCGCACGACCTTGCCCACCCGGGTCACGACACGGACCTTCTCCGAATACTGGATCGGGGGTTGCGACGGATTCGATCCCCCGGAGGACTCCACCGGTGCGGCCACCGGGGTTTCCACCTCCCGGACCGGAGCGGGCTGCGGGTTCACCGGCGACAGGGGCGGCGCGGACGCTGGTTCGGCCTTGGGGAGGGTCGGAGCCGGTGCCGGTGCCGGTGCCGGTGCCGGTGCCGGTGCCGGGATCGGCGCGGGCGCGGGCGCGGGCGCCCGGACGGCCTCACCGTCGGCAGGAAGAATTCCCCCGGTCTTGGCTGCCGTCACGCGGGGCGCCGCGGTGCTGGAACGCTCCACGAACTGCGCCCCGACATACGCCGAGAATCCCGCCGGCGGCTCGACCTGCAGCCATCCGTCCGACTCCCGGATCTCCGTCAGGGCGGCCCCCTTCTTGAGCACGCCCAGCTCACCATAGTTGCGGCCTGGGCCCACGCGGAGCCGGGCCTCGGCGGCCTTGACCTGCCGGGCCGTCCGGTCGACCAGCGGGGCATACACCCAGACCGCGACCTTGGCCGGCAGGGCGATGCGGACGAACCCACCCCGGGCCTCGCCCTGGGTCTCGACCGTCTCGCCGCGCTTCATCCAGGCGAGCACCTCGCCATCCAGCGAGGGTTCGGAGCGGATGTTGACCCGGTCGGCCTTGATGACGGCGGTGT
>JBIKMQ010000038.1:0-9350 GCA_044359215.1 Candidatus Chromulinivoraceae bacterium | reverse complement strand
CGCAACCGGCGCAACTGGTTGGAGTTCCGGGACGCCGACCATCTGCCCCATCCCGACGGCATCGACGGCACCCCCGGCACCTCCGGTGATGCCGGCCCCCGCCCGGACACCCGCCGCTCGCTCGCGGCCTGGCTCGGCCGGAACGGCGTGACGCTGGCCGCCACCGACCGTGTCCTGCTGCTGACCCTTCCCCGCATCGCCGGCTACGTGTTCAATCCGGTGAGCTTCTACTTCTGCACCCGGGCCGGTGGCGAGCCGGTCTGCGCGGTGGCCGAGGTCGGCAACACCTTCGGCGAGCTCAAGCCGTACCTGGTGCCGCTCGAGCCCGGTGGCCGCGACGGTGGCGTCTTCCGGCTCGTCGCCCCCAAGCACTACTACGTCTCCCCGTTCACCGCGCTCGATGTGTGCTTCGACTTCCAGCTCCGGATGCCCGGGGCCGGACTCCGCATCGCCGTCAACGACGTGCGCGACGGCCGCAACCTGCTGGTCACCACGCTCACGGGCTCCCGACGCCCCTTCACCGACGCCGAGGCCATGCGGTTGGCGCTCCGCCACCCGCTGGTCACCGTCAAGGTGATCACCGCCATCCACTGGCATGCGCTTCGGTTGTGGCTCAAGCGGGTCCCGTGGCACGCCAAGTCGGAGCGTCCGGACCTGCAGCGCGGGGTCTTCCGGCCCCACGCCTCCATCGCACCGGGATCGCCAGCATCCCGCTAGTGTACTGTCCCACAAATAACTATCCACTTTGGACGGGAGTCGGGCGGGTGGTTTTGGCGTGTGTGGCTCCTGGTTGTGTTTCTTCCAGACGGCGACGACATCGTTCCACCTTCTCAAGGATCTTCTCGACGCTCGCCGTCCAGACGAAGGGCGTTGGATTGCTGTTCCACGCTTCGAGGAATGCGGCGATTGCGAGTTCCAGGTCCTGCACGCTGCGAAAGGACCCGCGTCGGACCGACTTCTGGGTCAACTCCCCGAACCACCGCTCGATCAGGTTCAACCAGCTTGAGCTGGTGGGGATGAAGTGCAGGACGAAGCGGGGATGGCGAGCCAGCCACTCCCGCACCTTCAGGTGCCCGTGGGTGCCGTAGTTGTCCAGGATCAGGTGCAACGCCTTGCCAGGAGGGAACTCCCTGTCCAGCCGCTTGAGGAAGCGGAGGAACTCCTGATGCCGGTGCCGTTGGTAGCATTCCCCAATTACCTTTCCTTCGGCGACCTGGAGTGCGGCAAACAGGGTGGTCGTTCCGTGGCGCTTGTAGTCGTGAGTGAAGGTTCCACAACGGCCTCGCTTCAGGGGCAGCCCAGGCTGGGTGCGATCCAGGGCCTGAATTTGGCTCTTTTCGTCGACGCACAGGACGATCGCGTTCTGTGGGGGCGTCAAATAGACCCCGATCACGTCGGTGAGCTTCTCGACGAAGCGTGGGTCCCGCGACAGCTTGAAGCTGCGCACCAGGTGCGGCTTGAGTTGATGGTCGTCCCAGATTCGATGGACCGTGCTCTTGCTGACTCCTTGGGCCTTGGCCATCGCACGGGTACTCCAATGGGTTGCCCCCTGGGGCTTGTCCTCGAGGGTCGATTCGACGAGTCGAGCGATCCGCGCCTTTCCGTAAGCCGGCTTCCGTCCACGGCCGGGTGCGATGTCCCACACCGTTCCAATTCCCTCCCTTGCCACGCGGTCGCGCCACAACCGCACGGTGGGGCGTTGGACACCCAGATCCTGGGCGATGCGAAGGACCGATTCGCCACGGCTGGCACTCAGGACGATTCGGCATCTCAAGGCAACCTGCTGCGGAGTGGAACCGGCGGCAGCCCATTGTTCGAGGCGCCGAACTTGGGAGGGTTCAAGGGCCAGGATCGGCGCGGCGTGGGGCATGCCGCCAAACTAGACTCCCTACACGGGTGGATAGCCAATTATGGGACACTACACTAGATCCGGCCGGACCCCGCCGGATTCGGCGGTTCCTCGAATCCAAGGGTTGTGGATCCTGCAAATCAGCCCACCTTTGGGCTGATCTTCACATGAGCCGCATGCACCCCCCGTCGATCCTCCCGACGATCGCCGCCGCCGCCTCAGCCGCCTCGGCTGGACTTCCCGACGATGCGGAGGCCGTGTCGGGTTCCACCCGGTCGCACGGCGTCAGCGGCGGCACCCCGTCCTGGAAGGAGACGATCGCCCGCCGGCTGGTGGGATCGCTCTTCGAGCCGATGACGCAGGGTTGCCTGCGCTGGAAGTGCCCGGACGGGTCCACCCGGGTGTTTGGCACCGAGGGGGCATCCCCCTCGGCCGAGATCCACATCCGCCGCTGGCGCTTCTTCACCCGCTGCGCGACCGGCGGTGACATAGGTTTCGGCGAGGCCTACCAGGACGGCGACTGGGAGACCTCGGACCTCGCGGCGGTCATCGCCTGGTTTTGCGCCAACGTCGACCGGGCGCCGTCGATGTCCGGCTCGGCCCTCAAGCGCACGCGCTTCACGCTGCTCAACGCCGCCAACCGGCTCCGCCACTTCCTGAACCGGAACTCCCTCACCGGGTCGCGGGCCAACATCGCCGCGCACTACGACCTCGGGAATGGCTTCTACTCGCAGTGGCTCGACGCGACAATGACCTACTCGGCCGCTCTCTTCGAGTCGCCCGACCAGTCGCTCGAGGCGGCCCAGTCGGCCAAGTATGAGCGTCTCTGCCGGGAGCTGCGCCTGAAGGCCGGCGAGCACCTGCTGGAGATCGGCTCTGGCTGGGGCGGCATGGCCAGCCACGCGGCCCGCCGGCACGGGGTGCGGGTCACCACGATCACCCTGTCGGAGGCGCAGGCCGCCTTCTGCCGGGAGCGGTTCCAGCGCGAGGGCATCGCCGACCGGGCGGAGGTCCGCGTGGTCGACTACCGCAACCTCTCCGGGAGCTTCGACAAGGTCGTCAGCATCGAGATGATGGAGGCCATCGGCGACCAGTACCTCGAGGCCTTCTGCCGCACGGTCCAGCGCCTGCTCAAGCCCGACGGGCTCTTCGCCGCCCAGTTCATCACCTATCCCGACTCGCGCCACGCCGAGCTGCGCCGCAGCGTCGACTGGATCCAGAAGCACATCTTCCCCGGTTCCCTGCTGCTCTCGCTCAACCGCGTCAACGAGTGCCTGCAGCGCACCGGCCGGCTGCACCTGCACACCCTGCATGACATGGGCCTGGACTACGGCCGCACGCTGCGCGAGTGGCGCGCCCGCTTCAACGGGGGCCTCGGGGAGGTGCGACGGCAGGGCTTCGACGAGCACTTCATCCGCACCTGGAACTACTACCTCGCCTACTGCGAGTCGGCCTTCCTGTGGCGGAACATCAGCGTGGTGCAGGCGACCTGGACCGCACCCAACAACCGCAGCCTGATGGCGGCGGAATAACCTCCGGGCGCGCTGGGCCGACGGGGACCGTGCCCGGGGAGCGACCCGGCAGCCCCGCCCCAAAAAAGCCCCGCCCCAGAAAATCCCGCTCTCCCCAAAGCCCACCCCCCGGAATCCACCGACCCACCATGGTGCCGACCCCGTTGATCCTGATCGCCGCGTGCCTCGCGTTCGTGGTGGTGGAAATGGTCCTCACCTTCCGGGTCGCCCGGCGCCTGGGCAACTTCGGGATCGTCGACATCGTCTGGTCGGCCGGGTTCACGCCGATCGTGTGGCTGCACGCGGTCCTGGCGGCGCGGGTCGCGTCGGAACCCCTGACCGCGCCGGTCGGCGGCCTGCCCTCCGGCGCGATGTCGTTCTGGGAAGCCCTCGGACCACGCCTGCCGCTGACCCTCATGGTGACCCTCTGGAGCCTCCGGTTGGGCGCCCATCTCTTCGTGCGGGTACGGGCGCACCACCCGGTGGAAGACGTGCGCTACGCCCAGCTCCGGGTCGACTGGGGGGCGGACACCGACCGGAGGATGCTCGGGTTCTTTCTGCTGCAAGGGGTGCTGCAGGGGGTGCTCTCCCTGCCGTGGCTTTTGGCGAGTTTGCATCCTCCCTCAGGCGATGCCGGAACGATCCTCCCGACCTCCCCATGGGCCGCCTCCTGCTTCTGGGCGGGCCTGCTGGTCTGGGCCACCGGACTGGTCGGGGAGTCGGTCGCCGACCGGCAGTTGGCGGCGTTCCGGGCCGATCCCGCCCACCGGGGGCAGGTCTGCCAGCGGGGTCTGTGGCGGGTGTCGCGGCATCCCAACTACTTCTTCGAATGGCTCGTCTGGGTGGGCTATGGGATCTTCGCGCTGGCGGGCCCCTGGGGCTGGCTCGGCCTGGTCGCCCCCGCGCTGATGTACCACTTCCTGGTGAACGTGACCGGCATCCCCATGACCGAGGCGTTGTCGGTGCGCTCCAAGGGCGAGGCCTACCGGCGCTACCAGGCCACCACCAACGCGTTCTTCCCCGGCCCACCCCGGCGCGCCTGAGCCAGCGTCTGTCCCATTGACGATCGTCGCGCCCGGCCGGAGTTTTGGGCGACGCACCGCGCGAGACCATGAGCACCGTGACCATCGCCCCGCCGCCGACCACCGCGGGGCCACCCCTGCAGCGGGAGACGACTGCCGGGAACTACTTCGTGGCCAACTACCCGCCCTTCGCGTTCTGGAGCGCGGAGGCGGTTCCCGCCTTCCAGGAGGTCCTGGACCGGCCGCCGGAACCCGGCGTGCCGCTCGGCCTCTACACGCACATCCCCTTCTGCCGGAAGCGCTGCCACTTCTGCTACTTCCGTGTGTACACCGACAAGAACGCCGACGACATCAAGGCGTACCTCGACGCCTTGCTGAAGGACCTGGCCGCGTACTCCGGCAAGGCGGTCCTCGGTGGGCGCAAACCGCGCTTCATCTACTTCGGCGGAGGCACGCCCAGCTACCTGTCGCCCGACCAGCTCCGGTACCTGACCGAGGGCATGAAGCGCCTGTTGCCGTGGGACGAGGCGACCGAGATCACCTTCGAGGCCGAGCCGGGCACGCTCACCGACCACAAGCTCCGGGCCATCCGTGAGATGGGGGTGACGCGCCTGAGCCTGGGCATCGAGCATTTCGACGACGCCATCCTCGAGATCAACGGGCGGGCCCACCGCTCCAAGGAGATCATCCGGGCCTACGGCTACGCCCGGGAGATCGACTTCCCGCAGATCAACATCGACCTGATCGCCGGCATGGTGGAGGAGACGCCCGAGAAGTGGCGTGAAGCCGTGGCCAAGGCCGTGGCCCTGGAGCCCGACTCGGTGACGATCTACCAGATGGAGGTGCCCTACAACACGGGCATCTACCGGCAGATGAAGGCCGAGGGCAAGCTGGTCGCACCGGTGGCCGACTGGGACACCAAGCGGCGCTGGGTGGACGAGGCCTTCCGGGCCTTCGAGGCGCGGGGCTACACGGTCACCAGCACCACCACGGTGGTCAAGGATCCGGCCCGCGTGAAGTTCGAGTACCGCCAGGGGCTCTTCAGCGGGGCCGACCTGCTCAGCATCGGCGTGGCCAGCTTCGGGCACCTCCACGGGGTGCACTACCAGAACCACCACGATTTCCAGCCCTACGTGGATGCCGTGAGCGCGGGCCGGCTGCCCACCTACCGGGCCTACCTGCTGCCGGACGACGAGCGCTACCTGCGGGAGTTCATGCTGCAACTCAAGCTTGGCAGCGTCCGCATCGCCGACTTCATGGCCAAGTTCGGCACGGACCCGCGGGTGCGGTTCGCCGGACCTTTGGCCACCCTGCGGGACTGGGGTTTCCTGGTGGCCTCGGACACCCACCTGGGATTGACCCGCGACGGCCTGTTGCAGGTGGATCGGCTGCTCCAGGAGTTCTTCAAGCCCGAGCACCGCACCGGCCGCTATGCCTGACGCCCCGGATTTTCCACGATCGACGGTCCCGGACATGGCCGGTCCCCGGTTGAGCCACCTCGACGCCACTGGAGAGGTGCGCATGGTGGATGTGTCGGCCAAGCCGGCGATGGTCCGGGAGGCGGTCGCCGCCGGGGAGATCCGCCTGGCGGCGGCGACGTTGGATCAGATGGAGTCCCAGTCGCTGGCCAAGGGCAACGTCCTCGCCACGGCCCGGATTGCCGCCATCCTGGCGGCCAAACGCACCGGAGAGCTCATCCCCATGTGCCATCCGCTGCCCATCACGCATTGCGACGTTCAGTTTGAAGTCCCGGAGACCCGCGATCGCATCCGGATCACCGCCACGGCCCGGATCACGGCCTCCACCGGCGTGGAGATGGAGGCGCTCACCGCCGTGTCCGTGGCGGCGCTGACGATTTACGACATGTGCAAGGCGGTGGACAAAGCCATGGAAATCAGCGCCATCCGCCTGCTGAAGAAGACCAAGAGTCCCGTCCGTCCCTGACCCCCAAACCAGAGGGACCAGGGACCAGGGACCCAGTCTTCGTGCGCGACCTGGGGGTCTTTTGGGCAACCCGTCCGACGTCTTGGCATCCGCCGCAGGTATTCCGGGGGTCATGCCCTTTGCGACCGAGGTGGGCAACCGTTGATCAATCGGTTGACCAGGATCACGGCCAAGATTACGGCCAAGATGACGGGCAGGCTAAGACCAAGAAAAAACCCGCTGGGGATCCCAGCGGGTTGTTTGAGTTGGATTCCTGAGTTTCGGGACCCAACCACCGAAGCCTAGGTTTTGATTTCTAGGTTTGGGCCGCTAGGCGTGCCGTTTGGGGTTCGGTCACCAAACCTTGGAACCGGCGGATTACGGCGAGGCGTAAAGGTTGATCTCTTGGCGGTTCTCGTCGAAACTCTTGACAGCTGGAATAGACTTGAAATTGGTCTTGATCTCAGTGAGTACGGCCGCCGAATTGATACCTCCGGAAGGGGTGAACAACTTATCATTCAGAGTCTGAACAGCAGACTGGGTGGGAACTGTCTTGCCCGGAGTCTCTTGTCCGGCAGGTGGAGCGGTGAAGGTGTTGTCGGCCGCGTTGTAAGTGGCCTTCGGATCGACATTCAGGATGATCCGCAAGAATACCTCCTCCGCCTCAGCTTGCGTCGAATAGACCTTGGACGTGGTCTCCACCCCCGAACCAGGGATCGTAATCGTGACGTTTTTCGCAGATCCCGCTGCACCCTGCAATTTCCCAGATCCTTCAACTCGGCGAGCCAAGGCCAAGGCCATCTCGGTCTTGACTTCCTGCTGCTGGGCCGGGGCCAGGCGATCGATCACGGAGAGGATCGCCTTGTCCTGGCCGACGGAGGCGAAGGTGGCGGCGGCCACCACCGTACGGGCCATGGACGGAGCGGCCTCGAGGCACGCGGCCACCACGGCTTCGGTCGTTTCAGGCGCCTTGCGGACCACCGCCCCGACGACGGCCGACAGGGCCTTCGGGTAATTCTTGGCGACGGCGACCACGGCCGTCTTGGCCGTCTCGATGCGCTCGGCCTTCTCGGCCTTGACCACCATCTTGGCGGCCACGGAAGGCATATCGATGACCTTCGAGGCCAAGATCTTGTCGACCAGAGCCTGAGACTCGGTGGCAGTGAGGGCGAACGCCGAAGTGCTCACCATCAGGGAGGCCGCGGCAATCAGGAGGGATCGGTTCAAAGGGTTCATGGACAAAGCTGTTTAGCCAATTTCTTCGGAAGACATAAGCCGAGGCTTGAGCATGAGTCAACCACCAAAAACATTTTTCCGGTGGTCGGTGCTCAGGGTGAGCGGCACCAACGGGCGTCAGTGGGTGCCGGTGCACGGCGTCGGGACACCGGGAGGGGGCGGGCGGATCAGGCTGCCTGCCGTTGCTCCCGGTGCCGCAGCCGCGGGGGGATCTCGCGCCGGACGACCTGCGCATCGACCTCGACGCCGACCACCTCCGTGGAGTCCGGCAGCTCGAACAGCAGGTCCCGGAACAGGTCTTCGGTCAGCGCCCGGAGCGCGCGCGCGCCGGTCTTCTTGCGCGAGGCCATGGCGGCCAGCTCCGTGATGGCATCGGGGGTGAAGCTCAAGTCCACCCCGTCCAGCGCGAGCAACTGGGTGAACTGGCGGGTCAGGGCGTTGCGGGGCCGGGTGAGCACCTCGGCCAGTTGGGCCTCGTCCAGCTCGTCCAAGGCGGTCACCACCGGCAGCCGTCCGATGAACTCCGGGATGAACCCGAAGCCCAGCAGGTCTTCGGGTTCCACCTGATGCACGAGGGCATCGGCGGGTCGGCGGGCCCCCGGGTCGATGCCCGGCTGGAGGGTTTCGGGGGTTTGACGGGCCGGCGGGTTGTCCGATGCCTGGGAACCAAAGCCGATGGAGCGGCGGCCGAGGCGGCGCTCGATGATGCGGTCGATCCCCACGAAGGCGCCGCCGCAGATGAAGAGGATCTGGGTGGTGTCGATGCGGATGTATTCCTGCTGCGGGTGCTTCCGGCCCCCTTGCGGTGGCACATTGCAGACGGTCCCCTCGAGGATCTTGAGCAACCCCTGCTGGACGCCCTCGCCCGACACGTCCCGGGTGATCGAGACGTTCTCCGTCTTGCGGGCGATCTTGTCGATCTCGTCGATGTACACGATGCCCATCTGGGCGCGGCGCACGTCGAAGTCGGCGGCCTGCAGCAGCCTCAGGATGATGTTTTCGACGTCCTCACCCACGTAGCCGGCCTCGGTGATGACCGTGGCGTCGGCGATGGCGAAGGGAACATTCAGGATCCTGGCGAGGGTCTTGGCCAGGAGGGTCTTGCCACAGCCAGTGGGCCCGAGGAGCAGGATGTTGCTCTTCTCGATCTCCACCGCGTCCGTCGCTCCGGGCCCGTTGCCGGGGGCCAAGGGGGTTGGGTGGGGGCCTGCGGGCGCCTCATGGCCCGCCATCGGGGCGTTGGCCGGGGTGCCTGCCGCCGTTCCTGCCGCCGCTGCCGCCGAGACCCGCTTGTAATGGTTGTAGACTGCGACACTCAGGGTGCGCTTGGCGCGGTCCTGCCCGATGACATGCTCGTCGAGCTGGCGCTTGATCTCGGAGGGTCGGGGGATCCGGAACGCCGCCGGCACGGCCTGGCGTTCTGCCTCGGCCCGGGTCTCCTTCTCCAGCACGCCGCTGCACACGACGACGCAGGCATCGCAGATGTACACACCGGGGCCTGCGATCAGCCGTTTCACCTCGGCCTTCGACTTGCCGCAGAAACTGCACATCGTGATCTGGGACGCACGTGCCATGGTCGTGTCGGTACCTGAAGGGACACCCCCCGGCAACCGGCAAGGCTGCCGGGCGAGGGGACCCAAGGGGAGCCGGTCGGGAGCCTCAGGCCTTTGATTCGGCGGCGCCGAGGGCCGGGAGGTCGCGACGGCTGGCCACCACCTCGTCGACCAGCCCGAACTGGCGGGCATCCTCGGCCGACATGAAGTTGTCGCGGTCGCAGGCGCGTTCCACCGCGTCGTACGGCTGGCCGGT
>JBIKMQ010000580.1:0-2506 GCA_044359215.1 Candidatus Chromulinivoraceae bacterium | reverse complement strand
ATCTCCGCCCCCGCATAGCCGGCGCGGAAGCGCTGGAGGCACAGCGAGGCGGACAGGAACAGGAGCAATGCGGCGAATCCCTTGATCCAAGAGCTCATCGGTGGGGCCGTGGTACCGCTCCACCGCCGATTCGAAAAGGGGAAAGCGTCCCCGACATCATCCGGGCCGGATCGCGCCCGGGCATCCCGTCCGGTTGGGGCTTGAATCCATCCCCCGGTTCAGGGCCTGCTGCCGTGAAGACCATGGAATGGTTTGAGACACCCCTCCCCGCCTCACCGGCCGAACCTCTGGCCTGGGACGAGGCCTTCCTTGAGCGCGCCGAGCAGGGAAATGGCGGACCGGCCCTGTGGTTCTGGGAGGCCAGTGCCCCCTTTGTGGTGCTGGGGTATGGCCAGCAGGCGGCCGTCGAGGCCGATCTCGCGGCCTGCGCCCACCACGGGGTGCCGGTGCTCCGGCGATGCAGCGGCGGCGGGGCGGTGCTGCAGGGCCCAGGGTGCTGGAACTACGGCCTGGTGCTCCGCATCCCCGAGACCGGGCCGCTCTCCACCATCCCCGGGGCCAACGCCTGGATCATGGACCGGAACCGGGCCATCCTCGAGGGGCTGCTGGGCCGACCGGTCACCGTCGAGGGCCACACCGACCTGGCGGTCGACGGCCGCAAATGCTCCGGCAATGCCCAGAGACGCAAGCGCCATCACCTGCTCTTCCATGGGACCATCCTCCACGGCATCCCCCCGGGATTGATTTCCAGGTTCCTGAGGTTTCCGTCGGCCCAGCCCGACTACCGCCTGGGGCGGTCCCATGGCGAGTTCGTGGGCAACGTCCCGGTGCACCCGGATGCTCTCCGGGCGGCATGGATCCGGGGCTGGGAAGCGTCGCCATCGCGCCTGCCGTTCCCGGGCGAGGAGACCGCGGCAGCCATGGCGGCCCGCTACGGCGACCCGGCGTGGCATGGCCGCCGCTGATCCGCGGCCCCTCCGTTGACGGGGGCGACCGGGTTCAACCGCCGGCCACGATGCGCACGATCTCGAGTCGATCTCCGGACCGGAGCGGCCGCGCGGAGAATTCCGACGGTGCCACCGCCTCTCCGTTGTGTTCCACGACCACGCTGCGGGGAGGCAACCCGCGCTGCCTCAGGAACTCCTCGAGCGTGCACGGGAACTCCGCCGGCACGGGTTCCCCATTGGCGATGACCGACATGCGGGAGAGCGTGGTGTCGGGCCGTCGGATGTAAAGCCCGGCCGGGAGTCTGACCCTGGACACGCTGCCGCGGGCCTCCAGATTTCACTTCGGGCTTCCCGGTCCACCCACTAGCGTTGCCCCGTGTCGCCGGATCCCATCCTTTCCCTCGACCTGCCCGGAATCCACAAGGTGAAATCCGGGAAGGTCCGCGAAGTCTTCGACCTCGGGGACTCGCTGCTCTTCGTGGCCACCGACCGCATCTCGGCCTTCGACTGCGTGATGCCCAACGGCATCCCGCGCAAAGGCGAGGTCCTCACCCAGATCTCCCACTTCTGGTTCGACCAGACCGAGTCGTGGCTGCCGAACCACCGCCTGCTCAAGGCGCGAGACCCCCTGCCCGACCGCCTGAAACCCTTCGCCCCGGTGCTCGAGGGCCGGAGCATGATCGTCCGCAAGACCCGTCCGCTGCCGATCGAGTGCGTCGTCCGCGGCTACCTGTCGGGCTCTGGCTGGAAGGAATACCGGAAGTCCGGCTCGGTCTGCGGCATCGCCCTCCCGCCCGGACTGCTGGAGTCCTCGGAGCTTCCTGAACCGATCTTCACCCCGGCCACCAAGGCCGAATCCGGCCATGACGAGAACATCCCGTTCGAGGAGGCCTGCCGCCTGACCGGACCGGAGATCGCCTGGCAGGCCCGCGACCTGAGCCTGAGGCTCTACCGGTTCGCGCGCGATTACGCCCGAAGCCGCGGCATCCTGATCGCGGACACCAAGTTCGAGTTCGGGCTCGTCGATGGCCAACTGATCCTGATCGACGAGGTGCTTACCCCCGATTCGTCCCGCTTCTGGCCGGCCGACCAGTACGCACCGGGCCGCGGGCAACCGAGCTTCGACAAGCAGTTTGTGCGCGACCACCTCGAGACGCTGGACTGGGACAAGACTCCCCCGGCGCCGGCGTTGCCCCCGGAAATCGTGGCCCGCACCCAGGCGAAGTACCTCGAGGCCTACCGCCTCCTGACCGGTTCCCCGCTCTGAGCCGCCCCCTTCCCACCGCATTCCGATCCGCCCCTCCGGACCCATGCTCAAGGCCTCCCACCCCAAAGATCCCCTGCGGACCGATGGCCGGTTCGCCATCGTCTGCTCGCGGTACAACGCCGAGTACACCGAGCCCATGCTGGCGGCGGCCCGTTCGGTCCTCGAGGCGGCCGGGGCCGGCGCGGTGGAAGTCGTCCGCGTGCCGGGGGCCTTCGAGATTCCCGTGGCGGCCGCCGCCCTTGCCCGTCGCCGGACGCACAAACCCCGGGCGATCCTCTGCCTGGGCGTGATC
>JBIKMQ010000579.1:0-2511 GCA_044359215.1 Candidatus Chromulinivoraceae bacterium | reverse complement strand
CACCGTGAGGCCCACCTTGAGCGCCAGGTAGAGCGACGAGGCCCCGAAGACGATGCCCAGCAGCGAGCCCACGATCACCGACCGGGCGGTGAACTCGCGCAGACGGGTGGTGGCCGGGATGTAGGGCGTGAAGGCCGGGGAGGTCTGGGACATGGCCGGAGGGTACAACCGGCGGCGGTTTTTCCCAGCGCATCGTCACCGGAGGCGCCGGCAGATCCGCGCCGGCGGCCGCTCAAGGCGGCCAATCCCTCCCCTCACGGCCCGGGCGCAGCCCGCCCCGGATGCGCCTGGCTGTCACCGGAATTTCACCCCGTCGACCCGCCGGATCCCGCACCCGGGGATTGCCCCGGCCCGGCCGCCGGCGTCTGATTGGGGACGAACCTGTCACCTGCCCCGATGAACGATCGACGCCAGTTCCTCAAGACGCTCGCCTCGGCACCGGCCGCCTCGGCCCTCGCGGTGACCAGCGCCACCGCCCGGGCGGCCGATGGCCCGGGAGCGTCCACGGCGGCCCGCCCCCTGCCCTCCGGCATCCCCCGGCGCATCCTGCACCTCGTCGTCGACGGCATGAGCTCGGGCATCCTCGCCTGCGCCAACCAGTATTCCGAGCATGTCCGGGGCCGTCCGCTGGCCTGGTTCCGGCTCATCGACCAGGCGTCCACGCGGCAGGCCGTCATGGACGTGCGCTCGCAGAACTCGCTGGTCACCGATTCGTCGGCGTCCTCGTGCGCCTGGGGCAGCGGCGTGCGCATCCCCAATGGCAAGGTCAACCAGACGAGCAAGGGCCAGAAGCTGGTCACGCTCTATGAACTGCTCGGGCAGGCGGGCTGGAAGCGCGGCCTGGTGACCACGACGGAGATCACCCATGCCACCCCGGCCGGGTTCATCGCCTGCGTCAGCGCACGGGCCAGCGGCGACGACATCGCCACGCAGTACCTCGAGCGCCGCATCGACCTGGCGCTGGGCGGGGCGAGCAACCACTTCCGTGGCGACAAGCGCAAGGACAAGCGGGACCTGCTCGGCGACTTCCGGCGTCTGGAGTACGCGGTGCTTCGAAGCCCGTCCGACCTCGCCGCCGCGCCGGCCGACCGCCGCTGGCTGGGGGTGTTCTCGGAGGGGCACCTCCCCTACGTCGTGGACCAGCAGGGCGGCCTGACGAAGGTGCCGGCCGTGCCCTCGCTCGCGGCCATGACGCGGGCGGCCCTGAAGCGTTTCGCCCGGGAGGAACGTGCCATCCTGCAGATCGAGGGCGGCCGGGTGGACCACGGCTGCCACAGCAATGATGCGGCGGCGGCGATCCACGAACTCATCGCCTTCGACCAAGCCATCGAGGTCTGCCTGGAGTTCCAGCGGGAACACCCAGACACCTTCATCCTGATCACCACCGACCATGCCACGGCCAACCCGGGCCTCAACGGCCTGGGCGACAGTTATGAGAAGACCAACGCCGCCTTCCACAACGTGCGGAAAGTGCGCCAGTCGGTCGGCGAGATCCTCACCCGCCTCCGCTCGGCCGCGAACCGGGCCGAGGCCGCGGCCCGGCTGAAGGAGAGCACCGGCTACGAGGCCAGCACCCGGCGGATGGAGACCCTCGACCCGTTCCTCAAGAAGAAGGGCTACGCGCTCTTCGACGCATTCAATTCCGACACCTGCGCCTTGGGCCAGGTGCTGGCCAACCACACCGGCATCGCCTTCACCAGCGGCAACCACACCTCCGACTACGTGCCCGTGCTGGCCCTCGGCCCGGGCTCCGAGCGGATTGGCGGCTTCTTCAAGAACACCGATCTCTTCGCCCACTACCTCGACTTCGCGGGCCTGACCTTCCGCAACCCGCAGGAACCCCTCGTCGCCGGCGCCTGCCAGGCCCCGACCACCGAGAACATCGCCGAGTATCTGGCCTGAGGGAGGCCTTGGACGGACGACAGCGTGGGCACCGTGGGCACCACGGCGACCGAGGTGTGGACGGGTCGAGACCTGAGCTCCCACGCGCATCGCGCGACATCGAGGTCAGTATGCAGTTGCCAATTTCTGCGAGTTCCGGGCATCCCTTGCCCCCAATGACTTCCCTGCTCCAACGATGGTTCTGGATCCGAACCCTCTGCGGAATCGCGTTTGCGCTGGTGACGGTTCTCGGGACCGGACTGATCGGAGGGTGGGGAAAATGGTACTCACCATCCCCACACTACCGGCACCAAACGGACTCCCTCCTGCAGGGGCGCTTGTCCTTGAGCCAGTCTCCCATGGACACCGCACACGATCTCACGTGGTCCGAAGGAGGCGTCCATCAGGTCTGGGGCCTCGGCGTGCCCATTTGGAGACTTCCGTTCGAAGCCATCGCCCGGGTGTGCGGATTTCCGGCGTTCCCCGACCGTTTGTCCCTCGCCGCCGCCTTGGCACTTTGGGCGGCCTTCGTGATGGGTCTGTTGTCGCCTGCACGACATCCCTCCGAGATTCCCGAGACATCCCACGGCCGAAACAGCCTCATCGTGGCCGTCATTCTGCTCTGCCCGG
>JBIKMQ010000037.1:0-9379 GCA_044359215.1 Candidatus Chromulinivoraceae bacterium | reverse complement strand
GGGCCAGGATCGGCGCGGCGTGGGGCATGCCGCCAAACTAGACTCCCTACACGGGTGGATAGCCAATTATGGGACACTACACTAGGAGACGGACCGCCAGGAATCCCCGGGCGGCCGGTACGCGCGGAGGATCGGTTGCCGAAGGTTTTCCAGGAATACCCAGGCTTGCCTCAGACGATTGCGCAGAGGCTTGGCAGCAGGGGCCAGGACGGGGAGTCTCGATCCCGACCATGAAGCTCCCCCACCTCGGGATCATTCTGCGGATGGTGCTCGCCTTGGGCACCCTCCATGCCGGGATCGAAGCCGCCTCATCCCATCTGCCTCGCAGCACCCCCGAACGTCAGGGGGTTCCCTCGGGCGCGCTGCTTTCCTTCGTCGACGCGCTCGACCGCATGGACCAGGTGCACAGCGTGATGGTCGTCCGCCACGGACACGTGGTGGCGGAAGGCTGGTGGGGTCCCTACGACGCGGCCACGCCGCATGAGCTCTACTCGCTGAGCAAGAGCTTCACCTCGACGGCCGTCGGCCTCGCGGTCGACGAAGGCCTGCTGGATGTCGACGACCCGGTGCTGAGGCACTTCCCGGGCGATGCGCCCGAGTCGCCCGGGCCCAACCTCAAGGCCATGCGTGTCCGGGACCTGCTGACCATGAGCACCGGCCACCAGGACGAGCCGCCCGTCGCGCCATCGCTGGTGTCGGCGAGGTCGTTCCTCGCGCATCCGGTCCCGCACAAGCCGGGCACCCACTTCAAGTACAACACGCCGGCCACCTTCCTGCAGTCGGCGCTGGTGCAGCAGGCCAGCGGCAAGACCACGGCCGAGTTCCTCGAGCCCCGGCTCTTCCAGCCGCTGGGAATCAACGGGGCGCGCTGGGACACCAACTTCCAGGGCATCAGCCTCGGGGGCTACGGCCTCCGGCTGAAGACCGAGGACATCGCGAAATTCGGCCAACTGCTGCTCCAGCGGGGCCGATGGGACGGCAGGCGCGTGCTGCCCGAAGGCTGGGTGCGCGAGGCGACCTCGAGGCAGGTGTCCAATGGCAGCAACCCGGACAGCGACTGGGAGCAGGGCTACGGATTCCAGTTCTGGCGCTGCCGGCACGGCGCCTACCGGGGCGACGGCGCCTTCGGCCAGTACTGCGTGGTCCTGCCCGATCAGGACGCCGTGATCGCCATCACCAGCGGCGTGAACGACATGGCCGGGCAGTTGAACCACCTCTGGACGACGCTCCTGCCGGCCTTCGCCCGGGGGCCGCTGAAGGCCGACGCCCCGATGCGCACGCGCCTCGAGCGGCGCCTGCTGGGCCTGCAGGTGCCCGTGGCCCGGGGGAACCCCACCTCCCCGGCGTCGGCCGACGTGCTGGGCCGGACCTACCGCTTCGAGACCAACGCCGCCGGTCTGGAATCGCTCCGGCTCGAGGACGCCGGCTCCGAGGGCTGGGTGCTGACCCGCACGATCTCCGGTAGGACCGAGTCGCTGCGTTGCGGCCACGGGCGCTGGAGCTCCGGTGCCGGGCACCTGGGCGACACGCCGCGCGGGCCCACCCGGCCCCTCGGCGAGGAGAGCCTCGCCGCCAGCGCCGCCTGGACATCGGACGACACCTGGACGGTCAAGATCTGCGCCCTGGGAACCCCGTTCCAGACCACGCACACGCTGCGCTTCAGCGGCGGCAAGGTGCAGATGGCCACCCGCACCCAGGTCCGCTTCGGAGCCGCCCCGTCGGGGCCGTTGACCGGCCGTCGCTGAGGCGCGGACGGGTCGGACGGACAGCCTTCCCCGGGAGCCGCGGGATTGACCCCGGGAGCCCTCGGTGCATCTTGCGCGGCCAACAACGACCGCATGGACGCCTCCGCCGACCCCATCGCCCCACGCATCGAAGACGCCCGCCAACGCCTGCTTCGGCACCCGATCTATCGCCGGGTAGATGGACCGGAGTCCATCCGGATCTTCCTCGGGACGCATGTGTTCGCCGTCTGGGACTTCATGTCGCTGCTCAAGCGGCTCCAGCGCGACCTGACCTGCGTGGACCTGCCCTGGCGACCGGTGGGCGACCCGGAGACGCGATCGCTGATCAACGAGATCGTCTGCGGGGAGGAGTCGGACCAGGGACCGGATGGATCGCGCGCCAGCCACTTCGAGCTCTACCACCGGGCCATGCGCGAGGCCGGGGCCGACACCTCGGCGATCGACGGGTTCCTGGCAGCGTTGGCAAACGGACAGCAGGCAGCGACGGCGCTCACGCATTCCGACGTGCCGGCCGGGGTGCATCGCTTCACCGGGTTCACCCTGAGGCAGGCATTTGACGGGAAGCTGCACGAGGCGGCCGCCGCGTTCACCTACGGCCGCGAGGACGTCATCCCCGAGATGTTCCTGCCGCTGGTGGACACGCTCGTGGCCTCGGGACTGGCGCAGTTCGGGTTGCTCAAGTTCTACCTCGAGCGGCACATCGCCCTTGATGGTGGTCACCACGGCCAACTGGCCCGCCGGATGATGGTCCGCCTGTGCGGAGACGATCCAATCAAGTGGGAGGAAGCGGCCAGCGCCGCCTCGTCGGCCATCGAGGAACGGATCGTCCTGTGGGATGCGATCCTCGGACGATTGCCGGCGCGCTGACCCGAAAATCCATGAGCTCGGCCGGGGCCGGGCCGAAGAGTCTCAGCGCACCACCGTCAGCTCGGCCGCCTCGCCCGCGCGTCGCACCCGCACCTCGCGGGCGCCCCTGGGCACCGGGCTCTCGGTGCGCCCTCCGCCCGGCCAGGCGACCTCCAGCACGGCCGCCCCCAGCGGCAGGGCCATCGCCTGCACGACCGAGTCCTGCGACCAGTGGCCGCCGCCGGCATGGAACTCGCGGGCCGGGCCCGGCCGGCCGGCCGGGCCATCGCGCAGGCGCAGGCGGGCGCCGATGGCCGCCGGGTTGCCCGCCGGGCCCTCGAGCCGGACCCGCAGGCCGGGACGACCGGCGGTGTTGCGGAACAGGCGCACCGGTCCCCGGTTCTGCGCGAGGGCCAGGTCGGCACGGCCGTCGCCATCGAAGTCGGCGACCGCCAGCGCGCGCTGCTCGCCCCAGACGAGCACGCCGGAGCGCCGGGCCTCCAGCGGGCGGAAGGTCCCGTCGCCGCCACCCAGCAACACCAGGCCGCGGCCGGCGTCGAAGCGGGAGGTCTCCGGCTCGACGCCGAAGAAGTTCTGCGCCAAGGCGAGGTCCTCGCGCCCGTCGCCGTCCCAGTCGCCCACCCCGATCCCGAAGACCGGCGCCAGCTGGGCCTCGACCGGCAGCGGGCGTCGCTCGAGACGGCCACCGCGATTGAGCAACACGACCGACTCGCCGGAAGCGGCCTCGCGGACCCGGAAGGCCGCCGCCCGGTCGCCCAGGACATCGGTGACGGAGGCCTGGCCATAGGCCCGGAACGTGGGCAGGCGCTCGGCGAGGCCCGGGAACGACCGGCCCACCGTCTCGGCATCGCGCCAGGGCAGCCAGCGGGCGCTGTCGACGTGCCAGAACGCCTCGATGAGTTCCAGCCGGCCGTCGCCATCGGCATCGCCGTAGTGGACCCGGGCCGGATGGACGGCCAGGTGGTCCTGCCACCGCGAATTGCGGCCCCAGTTGCCGAGCACGAGGTCCATGTGCCCGTCGCCGTCCCAGTCGCCGGCCTGCACCGAGGTCCACCAGCCGGTGAGGCCGCCCAGCCCCCAGGCCGCGGTCCGGTCCACCGGCACGCCATTGGTCCAGGAGAAGATGGCCGGGCTGTCCCACTCCCGGGCCAGCACCAGCTCGGCGCTCCCGTCGCCGTCCAGGTCGGTGAACACCGCCCCACCCACCAGTCCCACCGACCGGAACGCGGTGGCGGCCGCCGGGTCGGGCTTCCAGCGCCCGCCCTCCCGGAGCCACAGGCCCGAGTCGGCCGACTCGGGATAACGGCCCGGCACGGCGCGCCCGCCGACAAAGAGCACCAGGCCAGGACGGCCGGCCACGGAGCCGGCGGCGACCGGCCCGGTCGAGGACGTGGAGCCTGGCTCCAACGGCCGCGCCTCCGGGACGGCAGCGCCCGCAGCCGGTGCGGCGCCGGCGGTCCCACCCACAACCGGGGATTGCACGAGGGCCCGGGGCCGCTGCGAGCCCGGATCCTCCATGCTGGAGACGCCGATCACCAGCTCGCGACCGCCGCCGCCGCCATCGGCCACGAGCCCAAGCAGCCCGGCGGTGTCCAGGGGCAACGGCGCGGCCAGCAGCGGTTCGGTCTGGCGGTTGAATCCGCCCCGGCCGTCACCGAAGAAGACCGCCGGCATGCCACCGGAACCGCTGCCGACCACGAGGTCGTCGTCGCCATCGCCCTCCAGGTCGAACCAGGCGAGCGCCGGACCCAGCTCGCCCAGTCGGCGGGACAGCAGGGGCTGGAGCTGGAACTCGTCGGAGGGCGGATCCTCATGCACATGGCCCAGCAGGGGGCTGGCGTCGGTGAAGAGGGGCGGTTCGGCCGACGGCGGGCCTCCGGGCTTCGGGGTCGGACCGGCCGCACTGGCCACGGCCCCGGCCTCATCCACCTCGTACAGGCTGTCGGCCTCGACGCCCTCGAGGCGCGACACCCGGCCAGAGCGCCAGCGAACCTCGAGCGTCATGGGCCCCTTGGCCGACGCCGCGAAGACGCGCAGGCCCTCGTCGCAGGACAGGTAGCGGCCGCCGCACATGCGCTCCTGCGACTGCTCGGGCACTGGGCCGCCGAGCAGGCGGATCCGCGCGCCGATGCCCCCGGTGTCGGGGGAAATGCCCCGGAGACGCACGGCGATGCGCGGGGCCGTGCCCACGTTCTCATGGAGTTCCGCCGGCCCCTGGAGGCGGTTGACCACCAGGTCGAGGTCGCCATCGAGATCGAGGTCGGCCAGGGCCATGCCGTTGCGGATGCCCGGCGCGGACAAGCCCCACGAGGCGCGCATGTCCTCGAAGGTCAAGTCGCCCCGGTTGCGGAAGACGGCCATGGGGGTCTCGAGCCTCGGGAAGCGACGGAGGTTCTCCACCGCGTCGCCCACGGCATCGCGACCATCGCGCCCCCGCACCTGGCGCAGCAGGTCCGCGTCGAGCACGTCGTGGTCGTTGCCGGTGCCCACCAGCAGGTCCTCGAACCCGTCGAGGTCCACGTCGAGGAAGATCGGGCACCACGACCAGTCGGTGGCGGCGACACCCGCCAGCTGGGCGATCTCGGCCCAGGTGCCATCCCCACGGCCGAGGTAGAGCATGGTGCGCGACACCTCGGGCCGGAAGGCCGGGTCGTGCAACGGCCAGTCGAAGGCGCTCAGGTGGTTGGCGCGCTGGCGCTGCCGGGCCGCCGGATCGCGCGAGAGCATGTCGACCACCACGAAGTCGTCGATGCCGTCGCGGTTGATGTCCGCGAAGTCGACGCCCATCGAGGACATGGGGATCTGCCGGATCGCCTCCGGGGCAACGACCTGCAGGCCACGGCCCCCGGTGTTCCGCCAGAACCCGTCGCGGGACAGGACGAAGTCGTTGCAGACGTACAGCTCGGGCAGCAGGTCGCCGTCGAGGTCGCGGAAGGCCACGCTGAGGGCCCAGTCGAGGGGCGGTTCGGTCAGCGAGCGACCCTGCGCATCCAGGAAGGCGCCCGCCGTCCACGACACCGGTCCGAACGAGCCGCCGCCCTTGTTGCGGTAGAGGATGTCCACCTCGCCGCGCTCGTTGACCATCACGCCGCCGCCCCGGACCGGCGTGGCCCCGAAGCGCGAGGCCGGGGTCGCCACGGGCTTGCCGTCGACCATGCGCATGGAGGGCCTGGCACCGTCGAAGCCGTCGCGGTAGGTGGTCGTGCGGTAGTTGCCCACGTAGACCTCGGGCAAGCCATCACCGGTCAGGTCGGCCGCCGCCATCGAGGTGGCCCCCAGCCGCCGGGCGAAGCCGCTGTTGGTCGACTCGGTGAAGCGGCCCCGGGCGTCGTTGAGGAAGAGCCGGGTGCCCCCGCCCAGCGCATTGACCAGCAGGTCGAGGTCGCGGTCGCCGTCGACGTCGAGCATCAGGCACCCGGTCGAAGCCTGTCCGCCGCAGGCCACGCCTGCGGCCTGGGCCGCCTCCTCGAAGCGCCAGCCGCCCCGGTTCAGGTACAGGGCATTGGTGCCCTCAAGGCTGCAGAGATACACGTCGGGGCGACCGTCGCCATCGACATCGCCCAACCCCACGCCGGAGCCGTTCTCAAGGATCCGGTTGCGGGCGGCGGAGGCTTCGGCCAGCGCGTTGGTGAAACGCAGCCCGGTCCGGGCCGGATCCAGGACCCGGAATCCGGTGGCGGTCCCGGAAGCCTTGGGCAGCTTCCAGCGGCGGAACCCGGCGCCCGCCTCGACACCCCGTGCAGACGCCCCCGCCCCAACGGCTCCGGCGGTCGCCGCCACCGGAGGGGTTGCCGGGGCGTCATCAGCCCTCGCGGCCGCCAGGCCCCAACCCCTGCCCGGGCCGCCGAAGCCGCCCAGCGTCAGGGCACCCACGAGGCCCAGCAGACGCCCGGCGGCGGCAACGCCCGTGCGGCCCGGGAAGCCCGGCCAAAACGGGTCGCCCGCTCGCCGTGTCGGATGACCAGTCCCGGCCAGGGCTTCGGAATCCCGCCGGAAGCTCCGCCGCAACGTCGAGCCGAGCTCCCGGATCATGGCCCCTTCCGGTCGACGGTCGTGTTGCGGAGGATCACGAAGGGCACGTGCTCGCGCTCCCAGTCCGTCTGGAGGCGGTCCGGCACGGGGGTGGGCCCGTGGACATGCGAACCGAGCGCAAGGTCCTCGTCGCCATCACCGTCCAGGTCTCCGCTGTCGAGCGTCAGCCAGCGGCCCTTGAGGCTTTGCTCGAAGGTGGCGGCCGAGAAGCGGAAGTTGCCCCGGTTCTCAAGGCAGACAAAACCCTCCTCGGGCGACTTGGAGTAGTCGGGAAAGTACGACACCGCGGCGATCTCGGGGTGGCCATCGCCGTCGAAGTCCCGCACCAGCGCCTTGAAGGCCCCGTTGAGCGGGTAGAAGAAGACCTCGCGGAAGGTCAGGTCGGGACGGCCCATGTAGATGCGGATGCCGTGGTAGCGCTTGATGGGCGAGGGGTATTCCCCGTTGTCGCCATTGGTGACCACCAGGTCGGGCCGGCCGTCGCCATCGAAGTCGGCCACATCGAAGGAGGTGTGCCCGAAGAGCGGGGATTGCTGGAAGCCCACCTTGAGGTTGAACCGACCGCCGCCCTCGTTGACGAACACCAGGAACGATTCGGTTTCCTGGGCCACCAGCACCCCGATGTCCGGCCGGCCATCCTGGTTGAAGTCGAGCACGCGCGCGGCGATGGCTCCGGGTTTGTCGAGCAGCACATGCTCCACGAAGCGCCCGCCGCCCTGGTTCTCATGCCACGAAAACCGGCCCATGGTGTTGCCGAAGGCGCAGACCAGAAGGTCTTGGCGGCCGTCGCCGTTGAGGTCCTCGAGGGTCGCCTGGGTGACGCGTGGCAAGTTGGTGAGGACGATCGAGGAGGGGCCGCCACCACCGGGAGCCGGACTCCAGCGCCGCACATCGGCCACCGGCCGGTCCGACGGCATGAAGCTGCCGATGGACGCCAGCACGGCCATGCCGGGGGCGAAGGACAGGCCCACCGGCACGTTGCCGATGGACTGGGTGTGCCGCAGACCGCCGTCGGCACCACGCACCTCCAGGGTCTTGCGCGCGCCATCGCCCACCACCAGGCGGCGATTCGGCGGATCGATGCACACCAGGGTGGTCTCCGGCGCGTTGGTGACCCCCGGGGCCACGGCACCCAACTCCACCCGGAAGGACTTGAGACCCACCCGGATCGGCTGGGTGCGGGCCTGGGGCAGTGCCTTGGACGGGGCGGTTGCCACATAGAAGTTCGTGATGGCCTTCCAGTCCTCCAGCGGAATGAAGGGACTGCTGGCGAAACGGCCCGAAGCCTTGAGCAGGTCCGCCTCGGGATGGCGCTCGATGGACTGGGGCATGAAGCCCAGACGGATGGACATGCGCGGCAGGGTCTGGGAGTACCAGGTGGCCTGGTCGAGCTGGTCCGGGTCGGGCTGGAGGTGGCAGCCCTGGCAGTGCTGGCGGGCCAACTCGCGTCCGCGGGCCAGCGGATCCGTGGCAGATACCGGAGGGGTGGGCGCCGAGGGCGAAACCGATCGTCGAGGCCCGGACGGAGCCGGGTCTCCTGGGCTCGCGGATGGGGAGACCTCTGCCGCAACCGCGGGACCGCTCAGCCCCAGCGCGACGCCGACAGCGAGCACGGTCGCGAGGCGCCCCGGGTGCGCCTTCCAGGGCCATGATGCCGGGATGTCGTTCATGCCTCGCCGACGGATACAAGGTCCAGCGACCTCGAGAAACCGAAAATCGCACTTGGGCATGGGCCAGACCGCACCCAAATCCGCCCCGCTCGGATTTCGCCGACACGAGGCCGGGAGGAGTACGATCCATCCATGAGGGTTTCAGGGGATCTTCCCGGAAGGACCAAAATTCATGTCACCGACAATGGAAAGAGGGGTCGGCCCGGAGGCCAACCCCTCTTCGTTTCAGATCACCGGTTCACCGGTGAACCGGGTCACTGGTACTTGATGACCAGCTTGGTGCCTTCGACCGTCACCGAGAGGATCTTGACCGAAGGAGTGATGCTCAGGTAACCCGACGTCCCGGAGGTCGGGATGTCGGCCGTGATGGTCTTGGTGGCCTCGGTCAGCGTCACGCCCGTGAGGGCGGTTCCGGTCAAGCCGGCAGGAACCTTGCCCTCAACCTTGGTGGCGCCACCGCCACCACCCGTGTACGGGATGAAGGCGATGAAGTCCATGTCGCCGTTGCCGGCCGGCAGGGTGAGGCGCAGGGTGACCTTGCCGCCGAGCTCGAGGATGGCCGGCTCCTTGGTGCCGGGGCCGGAGAACTGGAAGAGCTCCAGGTTGTCCCAACCCGCCGTCGCGCGACCCGGGCGCAACTCGGCCAGCGGCTTGAGGGTCTGGTTTTCGGTGCCCACGCCGGCGGTCACCTGATCCAGGTTGAACTGGATCGGCGAGCCACCCGAGGAGGCGAAGCCGTACACGGCGTACTTCTTGGCCGGGGTCGGGAAGGTGCGGGTGTAGTTCTGCCAGTCGCCCGCATCGTTCCAGCCGACGGTGTAGTTGACGTCGACGTCGAACAGACCGCGGTTGCGGCCGCCGCCGTTCGGGCCCTTGCCCGCGGCCACGCCGGTCTCCGGGCGGTAGGGCTGGCCAGCGTTGCCGCCGGGGTTGTTGAAGTCGACGCCCGGGATGCCGGCCTTCGCGTTGAAGGCGTCACCCGGATACTTGCCGTTCATGCCGATCTTCTGGTCGGTGATGGTCTGGCCACCGTCGAAGTCGAAGTCCTCGGCCTCGATGAAGAGG
>JBIKMQ010000578.1:0-2514 GCA_044359215.1 Candidatus Chromulinivoraceae bacterium | reverse complement strand
AACCACTGCGGGGCCCACGAACCGGGTCTCCATGCAGATCCCCGCCACCCAAGGTTCCAGGGCCTTCCCCACCTTCCGGCTCGAACGCCGGGCAGAGGCGACCAGCGACTGGGCCCTCGATGACCGGACGACCCCGAAGGCCGCGGTCCGGCAACGCCTCCTTTCGCAGACCACCACGTCGAGGGGTCGGCTGGCCATCGTGGTTGATGGCGGCCGGACCGGCCGGGATGGGTGGCAGGCCCTGCATCGACTCCTGGCGTCCACGCGGGCCCGCGGCGACCTGCGCCTCTGGGTGTCCACCGCCGATGGAACCCGCGAGGCCGCCGCCATCAACAACGGCCCCTTCCAGGCGGCCATCGGGGCGATGGATCGCAGCACCCCCGACTTCGTGGGCGGGCAGGACCCGATCCCTGCGCTGGAGACCGCCTGGGATTGGGCCTCGCGGCAACCGGGCGGCACGGTCCTCTGGATCCACGGCACCGTGCCCGTGCTCCTGGGCGACCCGCAGTCCATCGCCCAGCGGCTTCAGCGAGGCGAAGCCGACGGGGCCCGGGTGATCGACCTCCAGGCCATCGATGGCCCGAATCTCCTGGCGCGCGACTGGTCGCCCCACTCCCTCTATCAATCCCAGCCCCGCCTTGGCTCACTGGACGAGGATCTGAAGCGGTTTCTCGAGACCTGGTCGGGCGGGATTCCGCAGTGGCAGTGGCGCCTGGAGCGAAGTGAAGACCCGGATCGCGTCAACGCCATCGTCCAGACCCCGGCAACCCCGGGCGCACTAGGCGGCGTCTCCCACGCGACGGCGGCCAATTCCGGCGCCTCCCGTCACCTCGTTCGCCTCTGGGCCCGCGAGCGGATCGAGCACCTTCGCCGCCAGCGCAAGATAGCCGACGCCGTCGCCGTCGCTGGACTCTGGCAACTGGTGACCCCGGTGAGCGGGGCCGTCGTGCTCGAAACCAAGGCACAGTATCAGGCCGCCGGCCTCACCCCGGTGGCCCCCCTCACCACTCCGGCCATCGTTCCGGAACCTGAGACCTGGACCTTGCTGATTCTCGGCGCCGGCGTTCTGGCACTCTGGAACCGACGACCGCGACACCCCACGGTGCAGGAACACCCGGATGCCAACGGCCGGTGAGACATGGTCCAGACCACGGAGACCAACCCTCGGGTCGGCCACCCCCACGATCGGTCCCAATTCCATGGCGCGGATGGAACCCGCGCCCCGCGCTGGACCACCGGCGACCCACCGCAAGCAACCACCCGGCCCGGGAACTCCCGGACCGGGTGGCGATGGGATTCACACTTGGAAGCGGCCGGACCAACAACGCCGCGTCAGCGGATCGTCACGGTCGCCTCGTTGGAGGGCTCGGTGTAGGTCACCGGGTTGCCGGTCATGGCGCGAACGCGGAAGGAGAAGGTCCCCTTGCCCAGCGAGCCCACGAACGTGGTCACATCCGGGCCGGTGACGTTCCAGGTCGACCAGTTCACGCTGCGGCCCTTCCAACGGCCGATCTGCACCTCCTGGCCCGTCTCGACGTTGGAGCGGTCGGTCCAGGTGAGGGTCACCGTGCGGTTCGCCAACGAGACCTGCAACTCGGTGGGCGGCAGGAAGACGGGGGCCACCGGCGGGGGCGGGCCCTGCACCGCGGCCACGGCCGCCTCGGCATCGACCAGGCCGAATCCGTACTGCGGATCCCGTCCGGCTGGGCCGAGGTCTTGGGCCGTCGCCTGGAGCAGGCGACGCACGTCGTCGTTGACCACGCCATCGCCGTTGAGGTCGCCGAGGCCGCGCGACAGGACCAAGGCGGCCACGCCCGCCACATGCGGCGAGGCCATCGAGGTGCCGCTGAGGGTGCCATAGCCGCCTCCGAGCGTCGTGGAGTAGATCGACAATCCCGGGGCGCACACCTCAACATCAGGCCCGGTGCTCGAGAAGTACGAGACCAGGTCGCTGCTGGTGGTGGCACCGACCGCGATGACCGAGGCGAACTTGCCGGGGTAGTTGACCGTGTCGGTCCCGGCCCCCGAGTTGCCGGCCGCGGCCACGAGCAGCACCCCCGCCTTTGCGGCATTGTCGAAGCCCGCCTCGACGGTGGTGCCAGGATGGGTCGGGCTGCCCAGGCTGAAGTTGGCCACCGGAATCCGTCGGGCGACGCACCAGTCGAGGGCCGCGAGGATGCCGCTCCAGCTGCCGCTGCCGTTGGAACCCAACGCCTTGAGGGCGTAGAGGTCGGCCTCCGGCGCAGCGCCGAGGACGCCGGACCCGTTGCGCACGGCGGCGATGGTCCCGGAGACATGGGTGCCATGCCCGTGGTCGTCCATCGGGTCGGCGTCGTTGTTCACGAAGTCGTACCCTCCGGCGTAATTGGCGGCCAGGTCCGGATGCATGTAGTCGATGCCCGTGTCCACCACGGCCACACCAACGCCCCCGCCGAGCACCGGACCGACGGCCCCGGGATAGGTTCCCGACTGGACCGGGCCGCACCCGATTCGGACCAGACCCCAGGTCGCATC
>JBIKMQ010000576.1:0-2516 GCA_044359215.1 Candidatus Chromulinivoraceae bacterium | reverse complement strand
GGTTGAGGGCCGGGGCGTTCTGGGGGAGGTCCTGCACGGCCCGTTCCAGCAATGGCACGGCCTCGGCCGACTTGCCGGCCTGGAGCAGTCGGTCGCCCTCGACCAGCGCCCGCTCGCCCGAGGGCCCGCAGCCGGACAGCAGGGTGGCCAGCAAGGCCGCGGCGGCCGGAGGGGCGGTCCGTGCGCGGGGAGCGTTCTTCCCGTGGGCGTTCATCCGTGGAGCAGGGGGCTGGAGTCGGGTCGATGGATCAGGGCGGCGGATCTGGTCGGCGGCGGCGGCGGTCGGGAGGCCGGTCATGGTGGGCGCGACAGGACTTGAACCTGCACGGCTTTCGCCAATGGATCCTAAGTCCATCGTGTCTGCCAATTCCACCACGCGCCCGCGACCGACCCCGGCGTCTACCGTTTCCGAAAGTCGCCTTCGCCATTGCTATGCGGCCGGCCGTGCTTTGGCAAACACAGGCTCGGGTCGCGCAGGGCGCGCGGGGGTGCGGCTACTTCTTGAGCAGCGCGTACTCCATGGAGTCCACCAGCGCCTCGAGCGACGCCGTGATGATGTTCTCGCTCACGCCCACCGTGCCCCACTCGCGCTTGCCGTCGGTGCTCTGGATGAGCACGCGGGTCTTGGCTCCGGTCCCGGCGACGCCGTCGAGGATGCGCACCTTGTAGTCGGTCAGCGCCAGCGAGCGGATCTTGGGGAATGACTTGGCCAGCGCCGATCGCAGCGCGCCGTCCAAGGCATTCACGGGTCCATCGCCCTCCGCCACCGTGTGGTGCACTTGATTGCCGACCCGGACCTTGACCGTGGCCTCGCACACCGACTGCGGGCCGTTGCCGCGCATCGACACGTGATACCCATCGACGGTGAAGAGCAGCTCGGGGTTGTGGTCGAGCACCCCGCGGATCAGCAGGGCCAGCGACGCCTCGGCCGCCTCGTACTCGTAGCCGGCGTTCTCGCGGTCCTTGATCTTGGCGGTGATGGCCTGGGTCTCGGGCTGGTGGGCGTCGAGCTTGAAGCCCAGCTCGGCCGCCTTGACCAGGATGTTGGTGCGGCCGGACATGTCGCTCACGAGCACGCGGCGGTGATTGCCCACCGACTCCGGCGTGATGTGCTCGTAGCTGCGGGCCACCCGCTCGATCGCGTGCACGTGGATGCCGCCCTTGTGCGCGAAGGCCGTCTGGCCGACCCACGGCTGGCGCGGGTCGTGGCGCATGTTCGCGACACCGTCCACGAACTCCGACAGCTCCTTGAGCTTGGGCAACGACTTGGCCGGCACGCCGCGCAGGCCCATCTTGAACTGCACGATGGGGATCACGCTGGTGAGGTTGCAGTTGCCGGTGCGCTCGCCGTAGCCGTTGATCACCCCTTGGATCTGGGTCGCACCGGCCTCGAGGGCGGCGATGCCGTTGGCCACGCCCAGCCCGCAATCGTTGTGGGTGTGGATGCCGATGGCCGTGCTGAGCTTGCCCTTGGCGAAGGCGGTGATCCGGGCGATCTCCGACGGCAGGCATCCGCCGTTGGTGTCGCAGAGGCAGATGACATCGGCCCCGGCCTGCTCGGCCGCCTGCCAGGTGGCCAGCGCGTAGTCGGGCTGGTCCTTGAAGCCGTCGAAGCTGTGCTCGGCGTCGTACACCACGGTCTTCCCGTGATCTTTCAGGAAGCGGATCGTGTCGCCGATCATGCCGAGGTTCTCATCGGGCTTGGCCCGCAGCACCTCGGTGACGTGCAGCAGCCACGTCTTGCCCACGATGGTGATCACCGGGGTCTCGGCATCGAGCAGCATGCGGATTTGCTCATCGTTCTCGACCGACACGCCCTTGCGGCGAGTGAAGCCGAAGCTCGCGATGCGGGCGTTCTTCCACTTGCGGCGCGCGGCCTGCTTGAAGAACTCGAGGTCCTTCGGATTGGAACCCGGCCAGCCGCCCTCGATGTAATGGACCCCGAACTGATCGAGCCGCTCGGCGATCCGCAGCTTGTCGGCGAGCGAGAAATTGATGCCCTCGCCCTGGGAACCGTCCCGCAGGGTGGTGTCGTAGATTTCGATCTGCTTTGGCTTCATGTGGGGTCGCTGTCGTGCTGTCGTGGTGTCCTGAATTCGGCCCTGAAGTCGGATGGGGTGGGAATCAAAAAACCCCGTTCCGGCGTGCGGAACGGGGTTTCTTCCCAGGCGTTCAACAATGCCGGCCTTCGGATCGTCCCGGAATCTTCCGGATCCCGACGTGCTCGATCTTCTCAATCTGCCCGATCAACCCGATCGCCTGAATGGAGGGCTTGGAACGCATGGCACTTCGATCTTCAACAAATGCCAGACCCCGCCCCGCCACGCAAGGCGCGGATTTGTGGGGGAAGTGGTGACAGGAAACGCCGCGGCCAGCTTCGGGTCCGAGATCCGCGTCCATCCTCGACATGGACGGTCCTGGTGGGGATTTGCGGGGGGGCACCTGAAGTCCTGGCGCAGGCAGAGACCGGTCGCTCAGTTCTTTGGATGGTCACCCCGGAGCGCGATCACCCCGAG
>JBIKMQ010000577.1:0-2516 GCA_044359215.1 Candidatus Chromulinivoraceae bacterium | reverse complement strand
CAAGACGTTCAGGGGGGATACCCTCGACCGCATCGCCCCGGGCGTCCACTCCGGGAGCCGGGCTGGCCTGGCGGTGGCCGACGGGACTACCGCTCCACCGGCCTCCGGCGATGGGCCTCGAAGAGGCCATCCCAGAGCCCTGGGAACGGCAGTCGCCAAACCGTCGCCCAGAGGATGCCGCGGACCTCCGATCGGCGGACCTTGATGCGCTGCGCCGGATCGAGGATCCCGGGCTGTTGCAACCGATCCAGCGTGCGCAGCCCGATCAGGATCGGCCAGGCGCAGGCCAACCGGACCCGCAACTGGCCCGCTGGGATGCGGCGCACATACTCCCACCCGGCCTCCAGGTGCGACTCGGCCCGGCGGCGCCAGGCATCGTGGATGGGCCGCAGACGCGGCTCCACCGACGGATCGCGCAAATCCGCAGGGTGCAGCCCCGCACAGGCCAACTCGTCCTGCGGCAGGTAGCACCTCCCGGCCTCCAGATCCCTGGGCAGGTCCCGCAGGATGTTGATGAGCTGCAGGCCCTTGCCGAAGCGGATGCCGTCCGCCAGCCAGGCCGCGTCATCCATGCGGGCCGAAGGGAACAACCTGGCCCGGCAAACGCGCGTCCAGAACTCGCCGACGCATCCGGCCACCCGGTAGGTGTAGTCTTCGAGCGCCGCCGCATCCGGCAAGGCCACCACGCCCTGCCCGGGTCGGGTTTCCCCGAAGCGGTCGAGGTCGAGGATCTGCCCGCCGGTGATGGTCTCCAGCACGGAGCGGATGCAGGCCTTGTCGAAGGCCTGGGTCCGGTCGAGGGCGTCCATGGCCTCGGTCAGTCGAGTCATCAGGCGACGCTCGCCATCGGTGATCTCGGGCACCTGTCCCTGGAAGGACTCCAGCCGGGGCGGAGGGGCGGTCTCATCGAGGATCCGGGCCCGGAGGGACTCCAGCGTCCGACGCCTGAGATCGACCGGCAGCGATGCGGCGTCGGCCACGGTGTCCGTCGCCCGGGCCAGCAGGTAGGCCAGTCCGATGGGCTGCCGCACCGAACGGGGCAACACGCGCAGCGTGAGGTGGAAGGAGCGGGAAACCTCCTTCAGGAGGGCCGCCCAGGGCCTCGGGGATCCGCCGTCGCTCGCCATCGTCCGCCAAGGCAAGCAGAGCCGAAGCCGGTTGGCCAGCCGCGTGCCTGCCCCGTCGCCTACCGGCAAAAGACCCCGGGCATGGGATCGGGATCCGCCCGGACACCCGGTGGGTCGACCGATCAGGGGCGGGAGCGGCCCGCGGCTGCGGGCTTGAAAAACAGCCTCCCGTGATCCCAGCGTCCTTCCCATGTCCGACGATGAACCCCTTCCCGGACCGGACCCCGAGGCAAGCGAGGAGGCGATCAGCCAAGCGCTACGCCGGTCCCTGGTCGCCCTGCTGGGTCTCTGTGCCGTGGCAGCGACCGCCGTGTGGTGGCTTCAACGTCGTCCCGAGCCGCGTGCCACCGCCCTGGAACCCATCGCCAGTCCGAGGCAACCGGCCAACCGGCAGGGGTTGCGTCCACCGAACGTTCGCTTCACGGACGTGACCCGGGAGGCCGGAATCCGCTTCATCCATGTCAACGGAGCGCGAGGGGACAAGCTCCTGCCCGAGACCCTCGGCGGCGGTGTGGCCTGCTTCGACATGGACGGGGACGGCGACGCGGACCTGCTCTTCGTCAACGGCACCGACTGGCCTGACGCCCCGCCCTCCGGCCGCCCGCCGGCAACGACCGCCCTGTACCGGAACGACTCGGCACCCGGAGGTCCCATCCGCTTCACCGACGTGACGGCCGGATCCGGCCTCGAGGCGCCATTCCACGGCATGGGCGTGGCCTGCGGCGACATGGACGGGGACGGGCGAACCGACCTGCTGCTGACCGGGGTGGGAGGCTTGAGGCTCTTCCGGAACCTGGGCGACGGCCGCTTCCAGGACCTCACCACGCAGGCCGGCCTGCCGGCTTCGTCGTCCGGTTGGTCCACCGCCGCGGCCTGGCTGGACGTCGACCGGGACGGGGATCTCGACCTTTTCGTCGGCCACTACGTCGAGTGGTCGCCGTCGATGGATCGCGAGGTGAACAACCAGCTGGTCGGTGTCGGCCGGGCCTATGGCCGACCCTGGCTCTTCCCGGGCACGTTCCCTGCCCTCTATCGCAACGACGGCCCACCGGGTGCCGGGGCGCCCCCGCGCTTCACCGAGGTGTCCGCCCGCAGCGGCCTGCGCGTGCGCAATCCGGCCACCGGCCTCCCGATGGCCAAGACCCTGGCCGTCGCCCCCATCGACCTGAACGACGACGGCTGGATGGACCTCGTGGTGGCCAACGACACCGTGCAGAACTTCGTGTTCACCAACCGACATGACGGGACCTTCCAGGAGGTCGGCGCGCAGAGCGGCATGGCCTTCGACGCCTACGGGCAGACCCGCGGGGCCATGGGCATCGACGCGGCCCGCTTCCGGTCCGACCGGGCCCTGGGTGTCGCGATTGGCAACTTCGCCAACGAGATGAA
>JBIKMQ010000575.1:0-2517 GCA_044359215.1 Candidatus Chromulinivoraceae bacterium | reverse complement strand
GGCAAGGAGGAGGGATCGGGGAGTCATGGGCCGACGCTCGCCCGGAGGCGGGCCCGGACGCAACCCGGGAAAGGGGGCCGCCGATCCGGGGGCCGTTGCCCGGGTCGGGAGGCGATGGGTCAGGACAGGAGTTTGCGCGCCGCCGCGATGTCCCGGGCGATCTGGGCCTTGAGCGCCTCCAGGTGGGCGAACCGGCGTTCGGGCCGCAGATGACCCACCAGCTCGACGGTCAATTCGTGCCCGTAGAGATCGCCCTCGAACCCCAGGAGATGGGCCTCGAAGCGAAGCATGGGCACCGGTGAGCCCAGCGTGGGGCGCAGGCCCAGGTTGACCGCCGCCGGGAACTCCCCCCCGGCATGGCGGGCCCGGGCGGCATAGACGCCGTGCGGCGGCAACTCGAGCCCCTCCACGTCGAGGTTGGCCGTCGGGAAGCCGATCGACCGGCCGAGCTGGTCGCCCTTCACCACCGGCCCGGACAGGGCGTAGGGACGGCCGAGCAGTTCCGCCACCAGCCCGAGCCGGCCCTCCCGGAGCGCCCCGCGCACCCGCGTGCTGCTCACGATCTCGGTCCCGATGTGGATGGGCGCCACCGCGTTCACCAAGAAGCCCAGCTCGCGGCCCAGCGTGCGGAGCAGGGGCACGTTGCCGCTGCGGCCGTGGCCGAAATGGAATCCCTGGCCCACGGTGAAGCTGCGCAGCCCGCCGAACCCCGCGACCAGTCCGCGCACGAAGGCCTCGCCGCCCTGCCGGCTCAGGGCCTCGTCGAAGCGCAGCACGAGCACCGCGTCGGCCCCCTGCGCGCCGATCGAGGCGATCCGCTGGGGCAGGCTCTGCAGCAGGCGCGGGGCCCGCTCGGGGCGCACGACCGAGAGCGGATGGGGATCGAAGGTCGCCACCACGGTGGCCGCGCCGCGGGCGTGGGCGTCGATCCGGGCCTGGCGGATCACATGCTGGTGCCCGAGGTGGACGCCGTCGAACATCCCCAGGGCCAGGCAGACCCCATGCGGGCCGAACGGACGCGGGGCGTGCAGGACGGGCACGGGCATCAGCGGGCCACGTAGGGGGGCTTGTCGCCGAACTGCAGGCTGGGGGCCTCGGCCGTGGCGCTCACGTCGAAGCCGATCCAGTGGCCGTTGGCCGAGTGCGAGGGGAAGCCGCAGGCGATGGCGTATTCGCCGGCCTCGCCCGCCACGAAGCGGAAGGGCACGCCCGTCTTGCCCGTGGTGCCGCGCACCGGGTTGGGCGTCGAGGCGCCCGCGAAGGCCGGGTCGCCCATCTGGAGGCGTTTGACCACGGGGCGATCCACCACGATGGCGCTGTGGGGCACCGGGCTGTTGTTGGTGAAGACCACCGACACGGTCCAGCCCTGCGGGATGGTGTAGCGGGCCCCGCCCTTGGCGAAGCCGTTGAAGTTCATGCCGTAGTTGGCCGCGTTGTAGGCCGAGACGACCACGAGGCGGGCGGTCTTCGGTTCCTTCGGGTCGACCGACAGGAACATCGATTCCTTGGGTTCCGGGGCCTTGATTTCGCCGGCGGGGGCGCCGTGGTCGTGTCCACCGGGGGCGGCCGGGGCCGGGGCGTCGGCGGCATGGAGGGCCGCACCGAGGATCACGGCGCAGCAGAGGGCGGGATTGCGGAACATGGCGTTCACTTGGTTGCCCGGGAATAGGACCCCAGAAACGGCCCGGGGGCCAAGCCTGAGCTTGACCCCCGGGTTGGGAAGGCGGGTTCGCACCGGGCTCACTCCACCGGGGCCACCTCGGCGCCTGCCGGCACCTTGTCGGCGGGCACCAGCATCCAGACCGCCCCGCGCTCGTTCTGCGCCGGATCGGCCGGGCCGCCGTAGTTGGCCTTGGCGTCGGTGACATACAGCGTGCCGTCGGAGGCCTGGCCGCCGCCGGTGAACATCAGCTTGGTGTTGAGCAGTTCCTGCATCTGCCACGTGCCCTTCGCGTCGCGGGCCGTGCCCCAGACCTTGCCGGAACCCCAGTCGCCAAAGAAGTAGGTGCCGTCCATCGCCGGGTACTTGCTGCCGCGGTACACGCCGAAGCCGATGACGCAGTTGCCCTGGTCCACGTGGCTGTATTCGCAGATCGGGGCCTCACCGACCCGCGGGGCGTCCTTGACCGCATCGAGGTCGGGCTTGCCGCTGGCGTCGAGCGGCAGCGGGAACGGATGGGTGCCGCACATGAACTTCCAGCCGTAGTTCACGCCCGCCTTGCCGCGGGGCTCGAAGTTGACCTCCTCGTAGTGGTTCTGGCCGATGTCGGCGATGTACATGTCGCCGGTCTTCGGGTCGAACTGGAAGCTCCACGGGTTGCGCAGGCCGTAGCTCCAGATCTCGGGCTTGGCGTTGGGATGGATCTTGTTGAAGGCCTCCTCGGTCACCCCGAAGAGCTTCATCTGCGAGCCGGGCGTGATGAACGGGTTGTCCTTGGGGATGGAATAGCCGCGGTCGGGCTGGGTGGGGTTGACGTCGATGCGCAGGATCTTCGCCAGCCAGGTGCTGAGGTCCTG
>JBIKMQ010000574.1:0-2521 GCA_044359215.1 Candidatus Chromulinivoraceae bacterium | reverse complement strand
CGCTCTCTGCGCGGCGACCCGAATCCGGAATCTAAGTCAGTTGTTGATACTGTCTACTCTCCGCCGAATGTTGGTTTGACCCGACGTCTCCTCCGCTGGGCTGTTTGGTTGTTTGTGTTGACGTTGGTATGGATGCGGGCGGTGGATGGGGGAAATTCGCCGTGGGAGACAAACGAAGCGCTCGAACTCTTGAAGGTCCGGGTGCCCTTGGCCGACCCGCACTGGTACCGGACGATGTGGGATGACCAGCCTGCGACGCTGATGCGGATGCTGCGCGGGTGGTTTGCGGTAACTGGGTCGTCTGCGGAGTCGGCCCGGGTTCTGGTGAGCGTGTTGATGACCGCAGCTCTGTCGGCGGTGGCGGCATGGGCCGAGTCTATGGCGGGATCGTTCGGGTGGGACGGCTGAACGGAGGTGAGGCAACTCAGCATGCCGTGCTCGCCGGCTGCCTTGCCTATCCTTGCCCCCAACCTCACCATCCCTTGCGGTAGGCGAGGACTAGGAAGGTGGCGGCGGCGGCTGCGAAGGCCACCAGGGCGAGAATGAGCAGGGCCTTTAAGAGTTTGAAGCCCAGCTTGATGAGCAGCAGGGCCAGGGCCAAGGCGACCGCCGCGGCCACCGCGATGGCGATCCATTGCGCGGGGCTCAGGGCGGGGGGCATGGCTTGCCTCCGGGGTTGGGGCGGTTGGTCGCTCAGGCGGGCGTGCCCGCCGCGTGGGCCGTGGCCGCGTGGGCCGCAACCGGATGACCGGCGGCCTTGCGCAGCGCCTCGGCGCCGTGCCGGAGCATGCGCTCGGTGACGTCCCAACCGAGGCAGGCGTCGGTGATGCTGATGCCGTACTTCAGGTCCTTCGGATCCTTCAGCGACTGGGCCCCCTCGTTGAGGTGGCTCTCGACCATCACCCCGATGAGCGGTTTGCACCCCTCCGCCCGCTGGGCGATGAGGTTCATCCACACGTCTTCTTGGCGGGCATGCTGCTTGCCAGAGTTGGCATGGCTGCAGTCGACCATCAGGGCCTCAGGCAACTTGGCCGCCTTGAGCTGAGCCGCGGCCTCGGCGATGGAGGCGGCGTCGAAGTTGGTGCGGGCGCGGCCGCCCCGGAGCACGACATGACCGTCGTCGTTGCCGGTGGTGCGGACCACGGCGGTGACGCCTTCCTGATCCATGCCCAGGAAATGATGCGAGTGCCGCGCCGACAGCATCGCGTCGATGGCGATTTGCAGGGAACCGTCGGTGCCGTTCTTGAAACCCACGGGCATCGAGAGGCCGCTGGCCATCTCCCGGTGGGTCTGGCTCTCGGTCGTCCGTGCGCCGATGGCGGCCCAGGTGATCAGGTCGGCCAGGTACTGCGGCACCACCGGGTCGAGGAACTCGGTCGCGGCGGGCAGGCCCAGTTGGTTGATGGCCAGGAGGAGGCGTCGGCCGATCCGCAGGCCGGTGTCGACGTCGTAGGAACCATCGAGATGGGGGTCGTTGATGAGGCCCTTCCAGCCGATCGTGGTGCGAGGCTTCTCGAAATAGACCCGCATCACCAGAAACAACTGGTCGGACACCTCGGCCGAAAGCGCCGCCAGTCGCCGGGCGTATTCCATGGCCGCCTCGGGATCGTGGATCGAGCACGGGCCGACCACCACGAGCAGACGGGGATCCTCGCCGCGGAGGATGCGTTGCACGGTCAGTCGTCCCTGCACCACGGTTTCGTTGGCGCGCTCGTCCATGGGCAGCGCGTGCTTGAGTTCGCGCGGGGCCAGGAGGCGTCGGGTGGCGACGACTCGCAGGTCGTTCGTCTTTTGCATGTCGGGGGGAGTGTAGGGCAGGGGGCCTAGGGTTGGAAGGGCTGCGGTGCGCCAGGCAACAGCCGGACTTTGGCATCGGCTCGCAGGCGGTCGCCATACTCAGGGATGCGCACCTCCATCTCGCGCTGGATGAGCAGTTCCCGGATCTGGTCGGCGACCTCCGTCAGGGGGATCACCCGCGCCGGCAGGTCCTCGAGCCTCTGGAAGACGTGGAATCCAAACTGGGTCGTCACCACCTCGCCATGCAGGGTGCCCGGCTTCATGTCCCAAACGGCCTTCTCGAACTCCGGGAACATCTGGCCCTTCTGGAAGATGTACTCGCCGCCGCGTTCCCGGGAGGTGGGGTCTTCGCTGACCTGCCGGGCCAGCGTGGCGAAATTGGTGCCCGCCTTGACTTGGGCCAGGGCCTGTTGGGCTTTCTTGCGCTGGGTCTCGATGAGGTCGGCCGGCAGTTTCTCGCGGGTCTCCGGGTTGATGGTGGCGAAGAAGATCTGTGCCGCCTTCACCTGGTCGGGCTTCTTCCAGCGCTCGGAGTCCGAGTCGTAGTATCCCTGGATGTCGGAATCCGGGATCCGGATCCGGCGCTTGACCTCGCGGTCGATGATGTTGACCACCAGCGCCTCTTCGAACTTCTCCCGCCGGAACGACTCCTCGGTGTATCCGGCCTGCTCAAGGGTCTTGAAGAAGACCTCGGGGGAGGGTGCATTCTTGATGAGGCCGTCGA
>JBIKMQ010000573.1:0-2524 GCA_044359215.1 Candidatus Chromulinivoraceae bacterium | reverse complement strand
CCCACCGCGACGCCGAGCCCGGTCCGCAGACCGCCAGCCAGTTGCCGCATCGGGACGGCCTGCCCGCGGAGGTCCACCCGGGTGCGCGCGGGCCAGAGGGTGCGGTCGGCGATCTCCGGGATCGACTCGAGGTCGCGCAGGACCGATCCGAGGTCCCGGCCGGAGAGATTGGCGGTGATGCTCACCACGCGGGCCATGTTGTAGCGGTCGTACTGTCCCACGGTGGTGCCCGGCGTGACCGTGGCCACGTTCCGGAGGAGCACCCCGGACCGGGTCCCTGACGCGGTGACGGGCAGGTTGGCGATGTCCTCGAGGGAGGTCATCCGTGCCGACGGCACCTGCACCTGCACGCTGTAGCTGACGCCCGAGGCGGGGTCGGCCCAGAAGTTGGGCACCGTGAACCGGCTCGACGCGGTCGCCGGGACGAGCGACCGGGCGACATCGGTGACCCGGACGCCCAGGAGACCCGCCCGTTCGCGGTCCACGGAGACGTCGACGCTGGGGTAGTCGAGCGCCTGGGCGACCTGCACGTCACGCAGGCCGGGCACGGAGCGCATCCGCTCCAGCACCTTCCGGGCATGCTCCCGGCTGTCCGCGAGGCTCGGGCCGCTCACGGCCACCTCGATCGGGGTGGCCGAGCCGAAGCTCATCACCCGGCTGACGAGGTCGCTCGGCTCGAAGGACACGCGTGCCTCGGGCAGGGAGGCCGCGAAGGCCAGGCGTAGGCGCTCCTTGAGGTCGGGCACGCCGACACCTGAACCGGCGCGCAACCGGATCGACAGGTGTGCCTCGTCGGGCCCGCTGTTCCAAAGATGGATGAGGTTCACCGGGTAGTTCGGCGCGTGCACCCCCACCAGACCGAGGGTCAGGTCCACGTTGCCCGGGCCGGCCTCCCGGTGGACGAGTTCGAGGGCCTTGAGGGCGATCTGCTCGGTGAGGTCGAGGCGGGTGCCCGCCGCGGCGCGCAGGCGGAAGGCGAACTGTCCGGACTCGACCGACGGGAAGATCTCACGGCCAAGGCGTGGGGTGAGCGTCACGAGCGCCCCGGCGACCAGCGCGATCCCCGCGCCGAGCCAGGGCCAACGGGCCGCCAGGGTCCACCCGAGCAGCGTGGCGTGGCCGCGTCGGAGGGCTGCCAGCCATGCCGGTTCGGACGGATGACCGGGGCCTCCGAGCCACCAGGCGCCCAGCACCGGCACCAGCGTGCTCGACAGCGCGTACGACGCGACCATCGCGAAGCCGACGGCCAGCGCGATGGGCGCGAACAGGGCGCGGGCGGCCCCTTCCATGAAGAACGCCGGGAGGAACACCGCCAGGAGGCAGAGCATCGCCAGCAGACGGGGCAGGGCCGTCTCCCGCGCCGCCTCGAGGGCGGCCCGGGCGGCCGATTGCCCGCGCGCGAGATGCACGTGCAGGTTCTCGACGGTGACGGTGGCCTCGTCGACCAGGATGCCCACGGCCAGTGCCAGGCCGCCGAGGGTCATGAGGTTGACGGTCTGCCCCGTCAGCCACAGGCCCAGCGAGGCGGCCAGCAGCGCGAGCGGGATGTTGAGCACCACCACCAGCGCACTGCGTCCATCGCGCAGGAACACCAGCACCATGAGGCCGGTCAGCACCGCGCCCAGGGCCCCTTCCTTGAGCAGGTCGCCGATCGCCCGGTGGACCACCGGGGACTGGTCGAATTCGTAGCTCACCCGGATGTCGTCGGACACGGCGGCCTGGAATTTCGGGAGGTTCGCCCGCACGAGGTCCACCACCGCGAGGGTCGATGCGTCGGCGCGCTTGGTGACCGGCATGTACACCGTGCGCCGGCCGTTCACGAGGGCGTGGCTGGTCACCAGGTCGGCGGCGTCGGACACGGTGGCCACGTCCCGGACGAAGACCGGCGTGGACCCTCCCCGCAGGCGCACCGCGACCGCCTCGAGATCCCGGATGTCCCGCACCTGGGTGTTGGCCGGCACGATCGGGTACGAGTCTCCCAGACGCAGGTTGCCCGACGGGCTCAGGGTGTTGGCCTGGGCGATGGCCTGGACGACCTCGTCCGGTGACAGGCCCAGGGCCGACATCCGGTCGGGCTTCAAATCCACCGTGATCGTGCGGGCGCTGCCGCCGAACGGTGGAGGGGCCGAGACCCCGGGCAGGGTCGCGAACAGGGGCCGCACCCGGTTCAGCGCGGCATCCTGCATCTGGCCGACCGTCCGGGACGAATTCGTCGTCGAGAACACCAGTTGGCCCACCGGCACGCTGCCTGCATCGAAGCGCGTCACGAACGGCCCCGGCGTGCCTGGCGGCATGAAGGCCCGGGCCCGGTTCACGTAGGCCACGGTCTCGGCCAGGGCCGCCGACATGTCCGTCCCGGGATGGAACTGGAGCTTCATGACTGAGGCGCCCTGGATGTTGCGCGACTCGACGTGCTCGATGCCCGTGAGGTAGAGGAAGTGGTACTCGTAGTAGTAGGTGAGGGCGCCTTCCATCTGCGCCGGATCCATCCCGCCGTAGGGTTGGGCGACGTACAGGGTGGGGA
>JBIKMQ010000572.1:0-2537 GCA_044359215.1 Candidatus Chromulinivoraceae bacterium | reverse complement strand
GGCGGCGAAGTACAGGCTGAGCAGCGCGCCGGAATCGGCCGCCTCGGAGACGTTGAGGCCGACGGCGAATCCGGCCAGCGCCATCGACACCCACGGCCTGGGCCCCGGCCGATAGGCAAATCCCAGGGCGCAGAGAATTGCGCCGGCAGCCAGTGCCCGTCCGGGCAGCCCCCAGCAGGCGTAAGAGAAGAAGTTGGAGTTGAGGGCGGCGGCGATCCCGACCAGCGACGAGACTTGCGGCGCGAAACCGAGGCGGCGGCACAGGAAGACCGCCGCGAAACCCAGCAGGGCCAGCGAAACCGGGGCATACACCTTCGAGAACAGGGCGGGATCGCCTGCGAGGGTTCCGAAGATCTGGGTGAAATTCGGCATGGCTGCGGGGGACGACGCTCCCAGCCAGTTGAGATCCTGCCAGACCCCCAGGAACCCCTCCGGCAACCGCGAGGATTCGGCGCTGATGACACCGAGCGGTCCGTCGTTGGAGAAGACGATGTGTCCCGGAAGCAGCACCCCATGAAACAGGCAGAGCAGGAGCAGCGGGACCAGGAACAGACCGGGGCCGGCGGATCCCCGGCGGACGCCGGGGGCAGGTTGGTGCTTTGGATCGCCCATGGGAGCGGAGGATGCGCCATCGGCTTGGACCGAATCAACCACGGCCGGCACCGACGGCATGGATGCGCCGAGGCGAAGATGGCTCAGGAAACGGCCTGGTAGACTTCCTCGACATAGCCGCGGCGTACCCAGCTGAGTTCCCGGGAGCGTCGGACGAGGCTTGGCTCCCCGGTGGCAAGGGCCGCGACCCATGGGGGTTCCTGGCCGCACATCGGACTGAACGCCTCCTGATTCATGCTGAAGAGGATCCCACCCGGACGCAGCCGGGCAGCGGCGAGCCGCAAGTAGCCGCGCACGCTCTCCGCGGGCATCTCCGGAAAACTGTCCTGGTTCAGCACGCCATCGAATCGTTGGCCGGCAAACTTCTCCTGGGAGTTCACCGGAAGGACCCAGAGACGCCGGCGGTCGAAGGCTCCCTCGCGGACGAGGTCGGGGTAGAGCCCCACCTGGTCACGGCCGAAGGCGTTGGCGAGGAACCACCCCTGGTAGACATTGGTCAGGGCCAGATCGAGGATCACATAACGGCGCGGCGCGGCCAGCTTCTGGAACCAATGGCAGGTTCCCCCGAATCCGGCGCCGATCTCAAGGATCTCGCAGGCGTGAGGCTCGGAGGTGGCGGCCAGGTGTCCGCGGAACCGACGGGCGGCGTAGAGGTGCCCCGGGGTCTGCAGGTCCAGCAGGCGGCCTCCCACCTCGATGCCGTAGGCGCCGCCGATCCTTGGGAAATCCACCCGGATCCCGATGGCGCGTTCGACCTCCGATAGGAGCGCCTCGACCCCGCCGCGCAGGGCGTGCCCGATCTCACCCTGTTCAGGACACTCGGTCCGCACCACCCCCAGCGATTCGGCCAACCCGACCAGTTGGCTGAGGATCAGGAAGGAGGCGAAACGCCGCCCCTGTTCAAGACCGAGGTCGCCGTAGCCGATCCCCCAGAGCGTCGGGGACGGAAACATCCCCTCGAGGAAGGCGCGCAGCGCCACCGGGTCGCGGTCCCGGAGGGCCTGAAGAACAGGCGGCGCGCTTCGGTCGATGATCGTGGACCAGAGGGGGCTGTAGTTGCCATTCGACGGGTCGAGCCCCTGACCGGCGTGGAACGCCTCCACCAGATCGGCCGCCAGCCGGTCCCGGGCTCCGTCGTCGAGGCCGCCCGAGGAATCCGGTCGGGTCAGCGGGAGGTTGGGAACCGCACGGTCGCCCCAGAACCACTCCGGTCGGTTGAACATGTCCCGGTTGGAGAGACGCTGGATGCGGTTCCCGTAGACGCCCCGCAGGATCAGCCGGTGCATCAGGAACGCCACATCATTGCGGCTGAGCCGCCTCAACAGGGAAAGGATCGGGGTCATCTCGTGGACGCATGCCCGGACCGACACGCGGCTGGTCGTCGCGCCATGGCGCGACCCATGGCGGGAAGGTCGTGGGACCTTGGGCCGGAGGATCAGACGACAACTTCCTCCACGCGTCCACTAGACTTCAGACGGATGCAGGGGATCCCCCCCAGGTCCGCGGCGTGTGTGCGAACGGCTCCCCACCCTCCCGGGCTCGGGTAGGGATGTTCGTTGAAAGGCCCGGGCCCGGCAGGTATCACCCCGGCCGGACCGACGGCGGTCAGGCACTCATCCCCGAGGCAGCCCGCCACCGACTGAACCACGCATGGCCTCGACCCCCAGCCACCTCGACCACGTCCGCAACGACGCGGCCTACGCCGACATCCTGGCCAACTGGGATGCGGCCTTCTACGCCAAGTTCACGCAGGCCATGCGCCCGGGGACTCCCGGGGCCCGGGTGCTCGACATCGGCTGTGGCGTGGGACAGGTCGTGGCGCAACTCACGCGCGAGGGCTTCGAGGCGCATGGCGTGGACGTCTCCGCGCCGAACATCGAGCGCACGCGGGCCTTCACCGACCGCTGCCTGCTGTACGACGGCGG
>JBIKMQ010000571.1:0-2538 GCA_044359215.1 Candidatus Chromulinivoraceae bacterium | reverse complement strand
CCTTGATGACCCTCCCGTCGACGGCCCAGGTGCGTGGCGGATTCCTGATCAAGGCAGTGGCCGTCGCCCTGCTGATCACGGCCGCCGGCATCCTGTCGAAGGATTGGCTGCAGCGGGTCGGCCACAACGGTCCCCCGGGCATGATGGGATTCCTCGGGCGTTCCCAGGTCCCGCTGACGGTGGTAGCCGGCGTCGTCCTGGGCATGCTGGTGACGCTCACCTCCATCGGCGCCGGAGCCCTCGGGACGGTCCTGCTGGTGTACCTGTATCCGGTCCGGCTCACCCCGGGACGCCTGGTGGGGACCGATCTGGCCCACGCGATCCCACTGACCCTCATCGCCGGCACGGGACACCTGATGATGGGCAACGTCGACGGAAGCCTGCTGACCAACCTGCTGATGGGATCCATCCCCGGCGTGCTCGTCGGTTCCTGGATCAGCACCCGCGCGCCGATGCAATGGGTGCGGGTCGGCATGGCGGTGATCCTCGCCGCCGTCGCCGCGAAGATGCTGGCGACCTGACCGATGGCGACGGTGCCGGCCCCGCCTACGGCACGTCGAACTCCACGAAACGGGTCTCGCCGGGCGGCACCTCGAGCTCGATCCGCCCGGAGCGCTCCCAGGATCGGCCGGTCATCCACTCGCGCGCGGCGGCCGTGCCGAACCTCGGGACGAGGCGGACCTTGGCCACCCGCTCCGGGAAGACTTGCGCCGGCGTACGGCCGGTCTTGGCCACGCCGTCGTTCTGGATCAATTCCACCACCCAGCCCCGGCCGTTGCGGTTGATCTGGAACTGGATGGGGTCGCCTTCGACCGCCACCGGCAGCGTCTCTTCGGCCACGCGGCGAAGGCGCGCCTCCGGAATCGCCGCCGGCCGGCCGGTCACCGGGTCGAGCGACTCGGCAAGCACTTCGGTTGCACCGGCCTTCTGCAGCCGGACCCAGGCCTCCGGAGCGAGCACCTTCACGTGCCGATCCCGCAGCAGCAACCGGCTCCCAGCGGTCAGCGCCGTCTCCAATTCGCGCACGAAGCCCGGATCGAACTCCAGCTCGCCCGCCAGCAGGATCACCGGGTACCTCGCCATCAAGGCCCCGGTGGCCGTGGACAGCACCACGTCGCACAATTCCCCGTGGCGGGTGGGTTGCAGGTAATCGGCCTCGGGATTGGGCGGGTTCCCCGGCAACGGGCGACGCGGCATGCCACCGAACAGGCGGCCCTCGAGCAGGTCGGCCACCTCCTGGTCGGCCGGGGTCCGGGGAAAGACGCCCCAGGCCTTGCCGATGTAGCCGTTGTGGCCGGCGAGGTGGTCCAGCACCACCAGGAGCGGAGTGTGGGGATTGCCCCGGTCGTGGGCCCGGAAGAACGCCCGCACCTCGGCGGCGGCCCGGCCGTGCGGGGTCAAGGCCCACGGTGCCTGGCCGGTCTCGAAGAAGCTGTTGACGCTGTTCTCGGGCGTCACGAGCGCCGCCCCGGCGAACCACGCGTGCCGCCAGAGGCGCAGGCAGAGGCTCAGCGAATGCCCGGCATCGAGACCGGTGGCGGTGGGTCCGTTGGTGTCGAGCGGCCCCCGCGTGGTGACCGCGTTGCCGAACCACGGGCTCATCTGCACCGAGAAGGGCAGGTTCCACTGCCGGGCCGCCCCGCGGGTGAAGGCGATCTTCGACTGGGTGAACCCGATGTTCTCGCCCACCTCGATCCCCACCACGCTGGCCCCCCACTCGGCGGCGTAGGACTCGTAGTGCGAGTGCCCCGTCACGCTGATGACGCGGCCGCCCTTGGCCTGCCGGTGCCACAGGAAATACCGGCGCAACTGGTCGTAGGCCTCGCGACGCGTCGTCGGCACGGGGTCGTAGCCCTGGGTCCCGGGAGCCATCAGGAACCGGCCGCGCTGGGACTCGAAGTCCTTGCCCAGCACCTCGCGCATCCAGTTCGGGTCGGTGCGCAGCCGGTGGTAGTGGTAGCCCCACTCGCCCAACTGGATGGCGGTGAAGACCCCGGCGCTGTCGAGCACGCGTACGGCCGCCTCGTCGTCGGCGGAGAGCAGGCTGGTGCCGCCCTCCAACTGCATGCGGCCGCCGTCGGGAGGGTACAGGATCACCGGCCAACGACGCCGGGCCAGCACCTCGAACGCCGCACGGGATCCCGCCGATGCCGAGGGCCCGGGATCCATGGCATCGGCCAGACCGTGCCGCTCGAGGGCCGCGAGGAACGCATCCAGCTCGCGCGGCTCCGAAGGCCCGCCGTAGATGGAGAAATGGACATTTGTGGACCCGGGCAGCAGGCGCGGTTCCGGCGCGGTCTGCCGGAAGACCGGCCGCGCACCTGCGGAGGCGGTGGGTGCGCGCTCCGTCCAGGCCAGCACCCGCCCGGCGGCCGCAAGCGCCTCGACATTGCGATGCACGATCCCGTGCAGGGCCAGGGCCAGGATCACCTCGTTGTGGTTGATGCCCTTGGGCTGCCCGTTGTAGCCGGGCTCCTTGCCGACGCCGGTGCGGGTGTTGCCCCGCGTGTCGACCTCGCCCGACTCGAGCACGCGGGA
>JBIKMQ010000569.1:0-2543 GCA_044359215.1 Candidatus Chromulinivoraceae bacterium | reverse complement strand
CGCTGGTGATCCAGCCGACGTCCATGCAGACGCCGATGCGCGCGTCGCGGTGCTGGATGACCTGCTTCACCACGGCCGGGTTGCCGTAGAGGCTCTTGATGCCGTGGTTGTGGACGGCGACGCGGATGTCGTACTCCTTGGCCAGCTCCTCGAGGTTGTCCCAGATGCGGAAGTCGCCCGGCTCGACGATGATCAGGCGGATGCCCATGAACTTCGCGAACTCGAAGAGGCGGCGGTTCTTCTCCTTGTCGGTCGAGGTGCCCGCCACCCCGAAGGTGTAAGCCCGCAGGCCCGCCGCATCGAGGGCGGCCTTCTTCTTCGCCCACTCCTCCTTCGAGGCGTTGGGGTCGATGTGGTTCCCGATCACCTGCAGGTCCTTGATGCCGTGCTTCTGGGCGAATTGGACGGCCTGTTCGAAGTTGAGGTTGCGCAGCGTCCAGGTCTGCAGCGCCAACTGGTCGACGAGGTCGCCCGCCCGGGCCGACAGGACCGCGGCCGCGAGCGCGATGGGGAGGAGGAGAAGGTGCTTCTTCATGGAAGGTGCAGGGATGAAAGCAGCCCGCCGCCTCGGATTCAAACCGGAAGGCGGGTTGCATGGGCGGGCCGGTCCCGTGCGGGTGCCGGGTTCAGGTCCAGATCTGCCGGTCCAGCGACCGGTAGCGGATGGCCTCGGAGACGTGCTCCAGGTTCACGTCCGCCGAACCGGCCAGGTCGGCGACGGTCCGGGCCACCTTGAGGACCCGGTGGTAGGCGCGGGCCGAGAGGTTCAGGTCGGCCAGGGCGTGCTTGAGGAACTGGAGCGTCCGCGCCTCGAGCCGGACGAACTGCTGGAGCTCCCGGGGGCCCAGCCGGGCGTTGCAGGCGGTCGGCCTGCCGGGGATCCGCCCGCGCTGGACGGCGCGCGCCTGCTCCACGCGCCGGCGGATCTGGGCGCTGGATTCGCCCGGGAGCGCCCGCTCGAGATCGGTGAACCGCACGGCCGGGACCTCGACGTGGAGGTCGATGCGGTCGAGCAGCGGGCCCGAGATGCGACCGAGGTAGGACCGGATCTCGCGGGGGCTCGACCGCGAATCGGCCGGCATCCTGCCGTCGGGCGACGGATTCATCGCCGCCACGAGCTGGAACTGGGCCGGAAAGGTCACGGTGCCCGCCGCCCGGCTGATCGTCACACGGCCCTCCTCGAGCGGTTGGCGCAGGGTCTCGAGGACGGTGCGCTTGAATTCCGGCAACTCGTCGAGGAAGAGCACACCCTGGTGCGCGAGCGAGATCTCCCCGGGGGTCGGGTGGGTGTTGCCGCCAAGCAGGCCGGCATCGCTGGCCGTGTGATGCGGGGATCGGAACGGCCGCCGGGTGACCAGCGCCTGTCCTGGGGCGAGCTGGCCGACCACGCTGTGGATCTGGGTGGCCTCGAGGGCCTCGGCGAGCGTGAGGGGCGGGAGGATGGTCGCCAGGCGACGGGCGAGCATCGACTTGCCCGTGCCGGGCGGCCCGATGAGCAACAGGTTGTGTCCGCCGGCGGCCGCGACCTCCAGGGCCCGCTTGACCGATTCCTGGCCCCGCACCTCGGCCATGTCCATCGCGTCGTCGTCCCCGGCCATGAACAACGCCGCCGTGTCGACCCGGAGCGGAGGGATCGGCGCCTCGCCGGCCAGGAACCGGGCCGCCTCGTGAAGGGTTCGGACCGGGATGACCTCGAGCCCATCCACGACGGCGGCCTCCGGGGCGTTGTCGGCCGGGAGCAGGAGGCCCCGGCGGCCCTCGGCCCGCGCGCGCAGGGCCAGCGCAAGGGCTCCCTTGACGGGGCGGACCGCACCGGTCAGCGCCAGTTCGCCAGCCATGGCGAAGGCCGACAGGTCGCTCGGGACCAGCTGGCGACTCGCCGCGAGGATGCCCACGGCGATCGGGAGGTCGAAGCTGGGGCCTTCCTTGCGGATGTCGGCCGGCGCGAGGTTGATGGTGGTGCGTCCGGGCGGGAACCGGAATCCGCTGTGGAGGATCGCCGTGCCGACCCGGTCGCGGGATTCGCGTACGGCGGCATCGGGCAGCCCGACCAGCACGATCTGCTGGGGTCCGGGACCGGAATCGACCTCGACCTCGACGGGCAGGGCATCGATCCCCTGGAGGGCTGCGGAACGGATCTGTGCGAGCATGGCATGGGTGACCCGCCCACGGACGCCGTGGCTGGCCACACCAGAGCCTTCGCTCGACGGGCACCGATCCTCTCAGGATTTCTTCCGTCGTCCGGCATCCTCCGGGCCGCCCGCCCCGACGGCCCGCCCGTCCCGCAGGGAGGATGACGCCGGACGCGGGGTCCACGAATTGACCTTGGATTGGCGTTGCGGGCGGTGGCTTGGGCCGCCTAGTTTGCCTCAACGCCGGTTCGCCGGCGCCGGGGCGGACAACGGAGAACCAACATCTCGTCCGCCCGTTCCGGGTCGGGTGCACTCGTTTCAGCAGGGTTCTCCACCCTCGCCTCCTTGGTGCGCCCGGCCCGGAACTCCGCTTCCGGCAAGGGCCTGTGGGTCGCCCCCCTCGGGACTCCT
>JBIKMQ010000036.1:0-9473 GCA_044359215.1 Candidatus Chromulinivoraceae bacterium | reverse complement strand
CACCCAGCTGAAGGCCGTGGAGACGGAGATCGCCCGTCAGCTCCCGACCCTGGGCCGGAGGGAGTTCATCCAGAAGGTGCTCGACGCCAACACCTGGCTCATCCAGGTGCGTGACCTCGACGCGGCCGTGGCGCTGGTCAACCGGCTGGCCCCGGAACACTGCGAGATCATGACCCGCAACCCCCGGGCGCTGGTGCCGAAGATCCACGCCGCCGGGGCCATCTTCCTTGGCCAGGGTTCTCCGACGGTGCTGGGAGACTACATCGCCGGCCCCAGCCACGTGCTGCCCACCGGCGGCGCCGGGCGAAGCTTCGCCGGGCTGACCGTCGACCAGTTCCAACGGCGCACCAGCGTGGTGGAGTATTCCAAGCCCGCCCTGCGCAAGGCCCTGGCGGGCGTGGCGACCTTCGCCGGCCTCGAGGGGCTCGACGGTCACGGACGCTCGGCGGCCATCCGGCTTGAGAAGCCCGCCCGGAAGGCCCGCCGGCGCTGAGTCGCCATGGCACCAGCAGGGCGGATCAGGTCCATGGGCATGGCCATGGACCCGATCCGTGCGCCGGGCCCTGCTCCTGCCCGCTGGTGCCAGTCACCCTGCATGGATGGCGAGGACCGGCCCCTCTGGGTTCTTGTCCCATGGACGGTCCTGTGGTGGACTCCGAAGTCATGACATCGAGGCACAGGTCGGGTTGGCCGAGGCGGGTCGCGCTGCTGGCGATGGCCTGGGCGGCGGGCTGTGCGACGGAGCCGATGACCGGGCGCAAACAGTTCCTGGTGACCGGGGCGAGCCAGGAGGTGGCCCTCGGACTGACCGCCTTCGAGACGCTCAAGAAAGAGACGCCGCTCAGCAAGGACGCGACCCAGCGGGCCCTGCTCGAGAAGGTCGGCCGCCGGATCGCCGCCGTGTCGGGCATGACCGGCGCGCAGTGGGAGTTCGTCCTCTTCGAGAGCCCGCAGGCCAACGCCTTCTGCCTCCCCGGAGGCAAGGTCGGCGTGTACACGGGCATCCTGCCCGTCACCCGTGACGAGGCGGGACTGGCGACCGTCATCGGGCACGAGGTGGCCCACGCGCTGGCACGGCACGGCGGCGAGCGCATGAGCGTGGCCAAGGGCCTCGAGTTGGCCGGGATCCTGGGCGGTCAGGCGATGTCGCAAAGCGAGTACGGCCCATACTTCCAGCAGCTCTACGCGCCGGTCTCCCAGGTGGCCGTGGCCCTGCCCCACAGCCGGGCGCAGGAAAGCTCGGCCGACGAGATCGGCCTCGTGCTCATGGCCCGGGCCGGCTACGACCCGGCCGCGGCGGTCGGATTCTGGGAGCGCTTCGCCGCCCACAACCGTTCCTCCGGCAACCAGACCCCGTGGTTCCTGCGGACCCATCCGCTCGACCAGCAACGCATCGCCCGGATCCAGCAATTGCTCCCGAAGGCCAAGGCCGAGTTCCGCCCCCCCGCCCCGTGATTTCCCCGCCCCGTTCCCCGTGATTCCATGAAGCACCCTTCCCAACGGTCCGCGTTCCCCGGGATCGCGCCCTCCGCCCTCGCCGCGCTCCTCGCGCTCTGCCTCGCCTCGGGATGCGGTTCCCCGGGTGCGAAGTCCAGGGCCACGGCCACGGCCAAGGCCAAGGCTGAACCCCCCCAGTCGGCACCGCAGGATGACTCGAAGGTGGCGACCTCCACCGGCCTGCCCTACCGCCCCACCGCCCCGGTGGCCTACGTGGATCCACCGACCGGCTTCCGGACCGAGGCGACCCCACCGACCCCGCTGACCGCCGTGCCCGCCGCTCGGATGGAACCACTTCTCCTGGCCTCACCCCTGCGGCCCTACCGCGAACCCAAGGCCACCAACGACTGGGTGAACGCCGCCCGGGGATGGCGGGGGACGCCCTTCCGCGCCGGGGGATCGGACCGCGAGGGCGCCGACAGCGGGGGATACGCCGTGCAGCTGCACCGGGAGGTGGCGGGAACCACCCTGCCGGCCACGCCGGCCGAGATGTGGAGCACGGGGCAACCCGTGGGCATCGCCGCGTTCGAACCGGGGGATCTGGTGTTCTTCGGGGACCTCAACTCGCTGGCCCCGATCCACGTCGGCGTCTATGTGGGCGAGCGCTCGTTCACCCACAGCAGCCACGGCACCGGCGTGAGCTTCGCCTCGCTGGACGACTCGTACTGGAAACCCCGCTTCCTCGGGGCCCGACGCGCCAAGCGCTGACCCCGGACGCCCATCCCGGGCCATGACGACCCGGGCGGCATGGCCCTCCGACCATCACCCGGGCGGGCGCCAGGGTCAGCGGGGCAGCGCCTCGGGCATGTCGGCGATCGCGTACACCATCGCGGCCATCGCGGCCGAACAGCGGGCCAGGGCCTCGGGGTCCACCTTGTCCACGGTGTCGGCCTCGGTGTGGTGCACGCGGAAGTAGCGCGTCCGGTCCACGTGCAGCGACATCACCGGCACCCCGCGCTCGAGCAGCGGCGCGATGTCGGCGGCCACGCCCCGCGAATCCGCCTTGCCGGCCCCGAGGCGATCCCCGAGGAAGGCGTGGACCGGGGCGAGCATCGCGCGGGCGGCATCGCTCCCCGTGAACCCGAAGCCCAGGGGTGTGAAGGTGCCGGCGTCAGCCTCGAGGGCCACGACATGCCGGGGCAGCTCGGCGGCGTGGGCCTCCCGGTAGGCCTGGGCACCGCGCCCGCCCCGCTCCTCGTCGGTCCAAAGCACGCATCGGACGGTGCGCCGCGGACGCAGTCCCAGCTTCTTCATCCAGCGGAGCGCCTCCCAGGCGGCCACGCAACCCCCGCCATCGTCCTGGGCACCCTGCCCGACATCCCACGAGTCGATGTGCCCCCCGAGCACCACGACGTCGTCGGGCTTCTCGCGCCCCCGGATCTCGGCCACCACGTTCCGGTTGGTGGCCGTGCCGCGCTCGGCGGCCGACATCTCCAGACGGAGGGTCACCGGCCGACCCCGGGCCACCTCTCGGGCGATGCGGCCCGCATCCTCTGGCGCCAGGGCCGCGTGGGGGATCCGTGGCACGCCGTCCTCGTAGCGCATGGCCCCGGTGTGCGGGGTCCGCAGCGAGTCGTCGGCCACAGAGCGGACCAGGCTGGCGACCGCGCCGGCCTTGGCGGCCTCGACGGCGCCCTGGGTGCGGAACCGGACGGTCTGCCCGTACTCGGTGAACGGCACGTCGAAGAGCACGATCCGCCCGCGCGCCTCCGGGGCCCGCTGGGAGAGCTCGGCGAAATTGGTCACCACCACGACCGGTGCGACGATCCCTCCCGGCGGCGTGCCCACGCTGCCTCCCAGGCCCAGCATGGGCAGGCGCTCCCGCCGCGGGGAAAGCATCTCCACCGACTCGGCGCCGCGCTCCCAGCGAGGCACGACCACCGGCTCGCCCCGCACGTTTTCGAGGCCGTCATCGCGCATCCTCGCGAGGATCCAGTCCACGGCCGAATCGAGCGCGGGGGAGGCGCTGGGACGGGCGCCGAAGGTGTCGCACAGCTCGGCCAGGCGGTCCCAGCCTCCGCGGGAGGCCAGCATGCCCGAGACCAGACGGTCCATGGCCGCCCGGGTCTCCGCCGGAAGCGAGGCCCCTGCGGCACCGGCTGCGGCCATGGGACGCCAGCGGAGGTTGCGCAAGGCCGCGGTGGTGCTCCACGAGGCCACGCCAAGGGGCTTGCTGCGCTCGATCTCGCCCTCGCGCAGCGACAGGCGCTTACCACGCGTGTCGAGGTCGATGATGCGGCGCTCGTCGAGCCAGACGGACACGTTGGTGGACACGACCCGCAACCGCAGCGCGTACCAGCGGCCGCTCTCGAAGCGCTCGAGCGACGTGGTGCTGTTCTGGTTGGCGGAGTCGCCGTCGATGTTCGAGAGGCCGACGACGCTGCCGCCCCAGCCACCGACGATGAGCGTCAGGTGGTCGGAGCCGACCGGGAAGGTCAGCCCGCAGAAGAAGTCGATCCCGAGCACGCGCTGGGCCTCGAGCGACAACTCATAGTCGACCGTGGGGAACTCGTTGGTCCAGTGGACGCCGGTGAGGATGCCCTGGTTCAGCACCAGGGTGCCGTCGCGCACCTCGACATCGCCCGCGCCGGCGAAGGGGGTGGCCGCCCAACCCGCCTGGGTCTTGCCGTCGAAGAGGGGCTTCCACGGAGACTCGGCGGCCCGGACGCCACCACCGACCAGCCATGCACCGAGGACGAGGGCCCGAAACATCCAGAGCTTCATGGCCGCACCATGCCCCGGGGCGGTGCGCCACACAAAGCAGAAGGCGCCGGATCGACGGAGTTGAAGGCCGACGCTCGCCGGATCCGGTTTGCTGGCGGTCGGACAGCCCATCTCGCCGACCTCCTGCGCTGGTCCACCGGTATCCTTTCCGGGCGCGGGGTCTCCTGTTATCGTGCCGGCCTCGTGACCGACCCGGCCGCCCACCGAACGCCCAAGCTTCCCGAACTCCTGGCCCCCGCCGGCGACTGGGACTGCGTCCGGGCGGCCGTCGAGAACGGGGCCGACGCAGTCTACTTCGGGCTCGACCGGTTCAACGCCCGGATGCGGGCCCGGAACTTCACCGAGGCCGACCTTCCCGCCCTGATGGAGTTCCTGCACCGGCGCGGCGTGCGTGGGTACGTGACCTTCAACACGCTGGTCTTCACCGAGGAACTGGCCGACGCGGAAGACTACCTGCGCTCGGTCATCGCCGCGGGCGTCGATGCGGCCATCGTGCAGGATGTCGGCATCTGCCGCCTCATCCGCCGCATCTCGCCCGACTTCCCCATCCACGGCTCCACGCAACTCACCGTGACCAGCCCGGCCGGGGTCGAGTTCGCCCGGTCCCTCGGGTGCGGGCTGGTGGTGCTGGCGCGGGAGAATTCCATCCGAGAGATCGAGGCGATCCAAGCGGCGCAGCGCAGCCCGTCGGTCTCGGGATCATCGGCCCTCCCCGATGGCCATGGCCCCACCGGAACCGCGCGTCCGGAGCCGCTGCCCCTGGAGGTGTTCGTGCATGGGGCCCTGTGCGTGGCCTATTCCGGGCAGTGCCTCACGAGCGAGTCGCTCGGGGGACGCAGCGCCAACCGGGGCGAATGCGCCCAGGCCTGCCGGATGCCCTACGAGCTGGTGTCCGACGGGAAGACCGTCGACCTCGGGGACCGTCGCTACCTGCTCTCGCCGCAGGACCTCTCCGGACTCGAGGTGCTCCCCGACCTGGTCCGGGCCGGGGTGGCTTCGCTCAAGATCGAGGGCCGGCTCAAGTCGCCCGAGTACGTGGCGAGCATCACCCGGGTGTACCGCAAGGCGTTGGACCGGCTCGCCCAAGGGGATCCCGTCGCCCGCCCGGACCCCGCCACCGGGGAGCCGGGAGCGATCGCCACGATGGGGACGCGCCCGACCGACGCAGCCTCGCCGAGGGCACCGGCCCCGGCGACCAGGCCTGGCGACCGTGCCGACCCTGTCGACCGCTACGAGCTGGAGATGGCCTTCAGCCGGGGGCTGCACACGGGCTGGTTCCGGGGCATCGACAACCAGGCGCTGGCCCATGCCCGCTTCGGCAAGAAGCGCGGGGTGTACCTGGGCGAGGTGTCGGCCGTGGGGCCCAACGCCGTGCGGCTGCGGCTCGAGGGACCGCTGAAGCCCGGCGACGGCGTGGGCTTCGACGCCGGGCGTCCCGATTTGCCGGAGGAAGGGGGCCGGGTGTACGGCGTGCGGTCCCTGCGCGACGGCATGGTGGAGGTGAGCTTCGGTGGCGGTGCGGTGGACTTCCGGCGCATCGAACCGGGCCACCGGCTCTGGAAGACCGACGATCCCGAGCTGGGTCGCGACCTCCGGAAAAGCTTCGAGGGAGGGGGCCCCCGGCATACCCGGCCGCTGCGCTTCGAGGTGCATGGCGTGGCCGGAGGTCTGCTCACGCTGATCGCCCGGGACGCTGAGGGGAACGTGGCGGAGGCGGCCTCGGCGATGCCGCTCGTGCCGGCCGAGAGGCGCCCGCTGACGCCGGAAACCCTCGGCGAATCCCTCGGTCGGCTGGGCGGCACCCCATTCCATCTGGGCGGGGTCGAGGCACGGCTGGAGGCGGGCCTGATCCTGCCGGTGAGCGAACTCAACCGGCTGCGGCGCGAGGTGGTGGCGCGCGTCGAGGCGCTGCGGGCCGCCCCGCGCCGGTGGGCTCTCCTGCAACCACCACCGGCGGCGGCGACCGGGCCGTCCCCTTCGGAGCCCGTCCGGACCGGAACGACCGCCAGCTTGGTCGGCACCCTCGACACCACTCCCGAGCTCATCGTGCTCGTGCGTTCCCTGGGCCAGCTCGAGGCCGCCCTGCGCTGCGGGGTCGCCACGGTGTACTGCGATTTCGAGGATCCGAAGCTCTACCGGCAGGCTGTGACCACGTTCCACACGGCACGCGGCTGCGCGGTGAGCCCGGGCACCCCGGGCGGCTCCGGCATCTGGGTGGCGCCGCCGCGCGTCTTCAAGCCGGGCGAGGAGTGGATCCTGCGACAGGTGCTCTCGAGCGACGCCGACGGATACCTGGTGCGCAACCCGGAACACCTGCGCTTCTTCGCCGGGAAACGCCGTCGGGGAGACTTCTCCCTCAACGTGGCCAACCCGCTGTCGGCCGAGTGGTTCATCACCCAGCACGGGCTCGAACGGGTGACCGTCAGCTACGACCTGAACGCCGGGCAGGTGGCCTCGCTGCTGCGCGCGGCGCCGCCGGCATGGTTCGAGTTGACCCTGCACCAGCACATGCCCCTCTTCCACATGGAGCACTGCGTGTTCTGCGCCTTCCTGTCGAAGGGGACGGACTACACCAACTGCGGCCGCCCCTGCGACAAGCACGTGGTGAAGCTCCGGGACCGCACGGGCGCCGAGCATCCGCTCAAGGCCGACAGCGGATGCCGGAACACGGTCTTCAACGCCAAGGCGCAGACCGGGGCCGAGTCGCTGGGTCGCTTCGTGGAACTCGGCGCCCGGGCCTTCCGGGTGGAGTTCGTCGACGAGACCCCCGACCAGGTGGCCACGGTGATCGGCCGCTATCGGGCCCTGCTGCGCGGAGAGATCACCGGCCAAGCCCTGTGGCAGGAGCTCAAGCTTTCCAGTCAACTGGGCGTGACGCGGGGGCAGTTCGAGACAAACGAGGCGCGGAAGGTGTTCCCCCGCGCCTCGTAGAGCCTGTCCGAAAACCGCCTGAAACCAAACCAGACCGACCAGATCGACCCTGGCCCGCGAAACCTCGAGCCTATCAGTTCAGGGGCTTCCAGTTCACGTAACGGTAGCGGTCCCAGACCCAGCGGAAGTCGGGGTTGCGCCCGGTGCCACCCGCCCAATAGAAGCTGTCCTTGCCGGCGCCGGAGTCCTTGGCCGCCTTGATGGTCGCCCCGTCGATCCATTTGTGGCTCTCGGAGTGGCCGTCCTGGAACCCGAAGGTGCTCACCTGGCCGTGGAAGATGGTGAAGGGATCGACCCAGCCCGGAGGCGCCGTGTTGATGACCCAGGTGCCCATGTTGTAACCGCGCGAATCCGCCTCCTCGACGAACACCATGCTCTCCGACGGGTTGGTCACCTCAGACTCCTTCTTGTACGGGATGGAGGCATCCCATTGGCCGCCGTTCATGCCGTTGGCCTTGGAATAGCTGTCGAAAGCCCATCCGCGTCCCGGCGCCAGCTTCATGCGGGTGTCTCCCGGACAGTGGTACACTTGATAGCCGGGGCAGTACTGCTGGAGCGGGGCGTTGCTCATGCCGTTGTAGACCCGGCGCAGCGCCTCGGCCTGGGTGATGCCCGCGGCCAAGCCCGGCATCGGACTCCGCCAGTAGCCGCCACCCACCAGGTCCACGAGCGCGTTGTTGATGCGGACCTGGATGGGCATCAGGTCGGACCGGTTGTCGTTGGAATACAGGATCCAGCCCAGCACCAGTTGCTTCTGGTTGCTCACGCAATTGGCGCCGGTGGCCTTGAGCCGCGCCCGTCCCAACGCCGGCAGGAGCATGCCCGCGAGGATCGCGATGATCGCGATCACCACCAGGAGTTCGATCAGGGTGAAGCCCGAACGCCGACGCGTCCCGGAGGCGTATGGAAACGTTTTCATGGGATTTGCATGGATGTTCCAACCGTCCCCATACCACGCAAGCAAAAACCAAAGGGGTCGGTCCTCACTATTGACACAACTTCCCCCAGGCCGGCAGCCTCTCCCGCATGCCCCGTCCCCTGCGCATCGAGTACGAAGGCGCGGTCTACCACGTGATGAACCGCGGTGACCGGCGCGAACCCATCTTCCGCGACGACGCCGACCGGTTGCGCTTCCTCGACACGCTGGCGGAGGCATGCGCCAAGACCGGCTGGCAGGTCCATGCGCTCTGCCTCATGCCGAACCACTTCCACCTCGTCGTCGAGACACCGCGCCGCAACCTCGTCGCGGGCATGAAGTGGTTCCTCGGCACCTACACCGCGCGGTTCAACCGGCGTCACGGACTGGCGGGACACCTCTTCGGCGGTCGGTACAAGGCGCTGCTGGTCGACTCGACCGCCCCGGGATACTTCCGCGCCGTCTGCGACTATGTGCACCTGAACCCGGCCCGGGCGAACCTGATCCCGGCGGACCAACCGTTGCGCGATTATCGCTGGAGCAGCCACGCCGAGTACCTCAAGGCGCCGACCCGGCGCTGGCCCTGGTTGCAGGTGGACCGCCTGCTGGGCGAGATGCGTCTCCCCAAGGAGGGCCCGGTCGTGCGCCGGGAGTTCGAGCGGGTGATGGAAGACCGGCGCCGACAGGAGGGCGACGGCAGCCAATGGGCGCCCATCCGCCGCGGCTGGTTCTTCGGCGACAAGGCGCTCAAGGAGGAACTGCTGGCCAAGGCCTCGGAACAGGTGGGGGCTCAGCACCATGCGACCCAACGGCAGGAGACCGAGGAGGCCAAGGCCGAGCGGCTGGTCCGCGAGGAACTGGCCACGCTCGGCTGGAACGAGGGCGAGCTGTCCCGTCGACGCAAAGGCGACCCGGAGAAGGTGCGCATCGCGCGCCGGCTGCGCCGCGAGACGACCATGACCCTGGCATGGATCGCCCGGAGGCTGGGCATGGGGGTCTGGACCTACGTGTCCAACCTGCTGGGCGCCAAGCCCGTGACCGTGGCGAGGCCCACGCGGTAGCGGCGTGGTGTCACCACCCCCGGATCAGACGCCGTGGGCCTGACGGTACAGGCGCTCGAAGTCGGGGGCGCCAATAGGGCGGGGGTTGAAGGTGGCGGTCCACTGGCGCGCGGCCTCCTCGGCGAGCCGCGGGATGCGGGAGGGATCCACGCCGGCCCCGGCGAGGGTGGTGGGCAATCCGGCGGTCCGCAACCAGCCCTCGAAGCGGCGGGCGAGGACCTCGGCGGCGGCCGTGCCCGGGGAGGTGCCGGACGACGCGTCGATCCCCTCCAGGCCGGTCCAGCCGGCGGCGGCAACCAGGTCGGCGTAGAGGGCCTGCACCTCCGGAAGGGCCGCATTGAAGC
>JBIKMQ010000568.1:0-2557 GCA_044359215.1 Candidatus Chromulinivoraceae bacterium | reverse complement strand
TTTTTTCGTGCCTTCAGTTGCGCACGCTCGTGCGCTCGGCCAGCCAGATCATGTCCACGTTGTTCGGCGACGCCACGTTCAGGGGCATGTCGTAGAACTTCACCGGCTGGACGGTGCGGGGATCCAGCCACTTGCGGATCTCGGCATGCCCGTCGGCGAAGCTGATGCCCGCGGCCCGGTTGTGGTAGCTGGCCGGGTAGTCGATGATCCGGGCCGATCCGGGACTTTCCACCATCTGGTTGGCGTAGCCGCCGGCATTGATGCTGTCGGGATGCTCGTCCAGCAGCACGTACATCTGCGAGGCGCCCACGGCGGCGATGTCCGAGGCCTTCTTGAAGATGCGGTAGCGCTGCTGGCCGTCCTGGTAGCCCGATCCCGGGGGCAGCCAGCCGCCCGGGCCGCCCATCGCCTGGCTCATGCCCATGCTCCGCACCCGGGCGTATTTCCGGCCCCCGAGGCTCACCATGCTCAGGTCCGCCGGGCATTTGTAGATCGCGGCCGACTGCAGATACGGGGCAAACCAGGAGTTCGCCGGGTTGAGCAGCATCTGCTGGTTGGTGTTGTCGCCCGGGAATGGCCCCGGCCACCCCATCCAGCCGCCCACCCACTGGAAGCGCTCGTCGCGGGAGTTCCCGGGCTGGGTGATCCGGTCCTCGTTGTCCAGCGGGTACATCATGTGCGCCAACTGGAGCTGCTTGAGGTTGTTCATGCACCCCGTCCCCATGGCCTTGGCCTTGGCCTTGGCCAGCGCGGGCAGGAGCATGCCGGCGAGGATCGCGATGATGGCGATGACCACCAGCAGTTCGATGAGGGTGAACGCGGCGGAGCGTGCGCGGGGAACGGGGATCACGCCCCCTTCGTTACGCAGCGGCCCGATGGCAGGCAAGCTGGGATTTCCGGAAGGAGTTCCGGGAGGGATTCCCAAGGAAGGCTGCCGGAACACCGACGGGCCCGGGCGCCTACTCGAGGAAGGCCTTGTGCAGGGCGCGCATGGCCTTCTCGCCGCCGGCCAGGTCGATGACGACGCTGATCTTGATCTCGCTGGTGGAGATGAGTCCGATGTTGACGCCCTCGGCCGCCAGCACGGTGAACATCCGCGCCGCCACGCCGCTGTGGCTGCGCATGCCCACGCCCACGATGGAAACCTTGCCGATGGACTCGTCGGTGGACACCTCGCGGAAGCCCAGCTCCGAGCGCAGGCTCTCGAGCACCTTGCCGGCCTTGGTGAGGTCGGGCTTGTCGACGGTGAAGGTGAGGTCGGTGGCCGGGTTGCCGCCCGCATGGCTCGCGTTCTGGACGATCATGTCCACGTTGATGGTGGCCTCGGACAGGGCGTTGAAGATGCGGGCCGCACGGCCAGGCTGGTCGGGCAGGCCCCAGACGGTGACCTTGGCCTGGTTCTTGTCGAGCGAGACGCCGCGGACGACGACGTCCTCCATGCTGGAGGTTTCTTCTTTCACGATGGTGCCGGGATTGTCGTTGAGGCTGGAACGGACTTCGAAGACGACGTTGAACTTCTTGGCGAACTCGACCGAGCGCAACTGCATCACCTTGGATCCGGCGCCGGCCATCTCGAGCATCTCGTCGTAGGAGATCTCGGGGATCTTGCGCGCCGCGGGCACGAGCCTCGGGTCGGCGGTGTAGACGCCGTCGACGTCGGTGTAGATCTGGCAGAGATCGGCCTTGAGCGCCGCGGCCAGGGCGATGGCCGAGAGGTCGGAGCCGCCGCGGCCCAGCGTGGTGATGTCGCCGTCGCGGGTACGTCCCTGGAAGCCGGCCACGATGACCACGTTGCCGTCGTCGAGGGCCTTGTGCACCTCGTCGGGCGTGATGTTCTGGATGCGGGCCTTGGTGTGCGTGCCGTCGGTGACGATGCCGGCCTGGGCCCCGGTGAAGGACACGGCCTTCTGGCCCTGGGCCTGGAGGGCGATGGCCGTCAGGGCGATGGTCTGCTGCTCGCCGGTGGCCAGGAGCATGTCCATCTCGCGCTCGTCGGGCAGCGGGGTGATCTCCTTGGCCAGCCCGATGAGCCGGTCGGTGACGCCGCTCATGGCGGAGACCACGACGACCACCTGGTCGCCCTTGGCCCGGTACTGGGCCACGCGTCGGGCGACATTCTGGATGCGCTCGGTGTTGCCGACGGAGGTGCCGCCGAATTTTTGCACGATCAGGGCCATGGCCGGGTCAAAGAACGCTGTTTCTGGCGAAAACCAAGCCGACACTCAAAGAAAAAATAGGAGTCACAATCCGAAGCCACCCGATGGGGCAGGCGGGTTTCGCCCCGGCAACGGGCGGATTTCTGTCGGAGGACGACCCTCGCGCAAGTCCAGTTCCGGGCAGGGCCACCGCTTCAGGAAGGCGGTCTGCGCCTCGCGATCCGGGATGTCGCGGCGCCAGGTCTCCAGGAGGAAGCGCACCGGAAAGGAGGGCTTCAGCGCCAGGACTTCCACCGCCGCATCCCGGACGCGGAACTCGGCACGCCAGGCCCCGCAACCGATCTCGAGGCCACCCCCGGGAAGGCTTCGGATCCTCCGGGTGCGATGGGGTCGCGGATCCC
>JBIKMQ010000567.1:0-2558 GCA_044359215.1 Candidatus Chromulinivoraceae bacterium | reverse complement strand
GGTCGCCGGCCTCGGGTCGGCGGCGGCCGTGGCCGACCTGGTGGTGACGGTCGGGGGGGCTTCGGTGGGCGACCGCGACCTGCTCCGCCCGGCCTGGGAGCGGCTCGGGGGCCGGCTCGGGTTCTTCCGCGTGGCCCTGAAGCCGGGCAAGCCGCTCTTCTTCGGATCGTTGGGAGAGGCGCGGCTGATCGGTCTGCCCGGAAACCCGGTCTCCGCCCTGGTGACGGCCGTGCTGGTCGCCCTGCCAGCCCTGCGCCGGTTGCAGGGGGATGTCCGGTGCGGCTGTCCCTCGGTTCCGGGCTTGCTCTCCGGCCCGCTGTCGAATCCCGGCGACCGCCGCCATTTCCTGCGGGTGATCCAGGACGACTCGGGGGAGGTCCGGTCGGCAGGGGTGCAGGCCTCGCACATCCTCGGGCCCCTCGCCGCGGCCAACGGGCTGGTGGATGTCCCGCCGGCCACCCACTGGCCGGCAGGCACCCCGGTGCGCGTGCTCCGCTGGCCCATGGGCTGAGCCGGCGGGTCGGAGCCACCGCACGTCCCGGGTTGCGTCGGGCGCGGATGCGTGGATGGTTGCGCTCCTGATGAAGACACTTCTGGGGGCCCTGTCCTCCCTGACCCTGACGGGTGCCTTGTGCGCGCAGGATCGATTCGTGGCCCCGTCGTACTCCGGCAACCTTGAATTCACGACGGGCCATTCGGCCGGGGCCGACATCCGCCTCGGGACCCGGGAGCTGGGAGATCTTGAAGCCACCCGCACCCGCGTCGAGTACCGGGGTCTCTTCCATCCGGGGGCCGAGTTCCAGTGGGGCGTCGGCGTGGCCTACACGCGCTGGGACTTCGGGCGCGAGGCGGGCAATCCGCTGCCGGCCAACCTGCAGTCGGCGGCCCTGCCGCTGACGGTCTCGTGGCGTTTCCGCGAGGGCTGGCAGGCCTTCGGGGAGCTCTCTCCCGGCCTGTACTCCGATTTCGAGCAGATCGGTGGCGATGATTTCAACGCGCCCTTCGTCGGCGGGGTTGGCTACACGGTGAACCCCGACCTGCAGGTGTTCGTCTCGGCCAGCGTCGACTTCCGGCGCGACATCCCCGTGGTGGGTGGCCCCGGTGTCCGCTGGCGCTTCGCCGAGGATTGGACTCTCTCCCTGCTGCTGCCCCGGCCGCAGATCCAGTACCGGCCCTCGGCCGACTGGCTGCTGCACGTGGGAGCCGAGATGGCCGGAGGTGCCTTCCACCTGAACCCGAACTTCGGCACGCGCCGCGGTCTGCCCGCGATGGACGACCAGCAGATCACCTACCGTGAGATCCGCACCGGGGCCGGGGCCCGCTGGGGCGGACCGAAGGGGTTCCAGGCCTCGATCGAGGCGGGCTGGATGATCGACCGGCGCTTCGTGCTCGACGACGTGCGGCTGCAGTTCAATGGCGACGGCGCCGTGTACGGACAGGTGTCGATCGGTTACCGGTACTGAGCCGGGCCACGCGCCCCGGGGTGCCTCACAGCGCGTTGAGGATCCGGTTCAGGTTCACGTTCTTGGAGATGATCTCCTGGATGAGCTGGATCTTCTGGCTGTCGTCGGGCCGCGTCTTGACGATCAGGTCGTGGACGATGGAGGCGGCGCGGTAGCTGTCCTTGCCGGTGATGATCACCGGGCAGGGCAGTTCGCGCAGCGACTTGAGCATCGACGGCGACGGCTTGATGTCGTCGGACAGGATGAGCCCGGCGATGGGCGCCTTGGAGGCCTTCATCGTCGCGGCGGCCGCCTCGAGGATGTCCTCCCGGTCGGCGGGCACGATCATCACCACGCCCGGCCGCAGTTGGTCGCGGGCCCGCTCGGCGCCCATCGCCCCGATGACCATGCGCTCGACGATCTGCGTCAACGGCGGCTTCCCGACGAGGATCTCGGCCTCGAGTTCATCGGCGATGGCGCCGACGGTGGGCCGCGAGAGGATCGGTTGATACGGCACGACGCCGAGGAGTTCGAGGCCCTTGCGCTTGAGCCCGCGCTGCGCGAACTCGGTGATGTAGTCGAGCTTCTCGGGCAGCACCTTGTTGATGATCACCCCTATGACCTGCACGCCCTCCTGCTTGAAGAGGGCGTGGTTCATGACCGTTTCGTCGATGGGTTGGCCGATGCCGCCGCGGGTCACGATGACCACCTTGGCGTTGAGCAGCTTGGCGACGTTGGCGTTGGACAGGTCGAAGACGCTGCCGACCCCGGCGTGGCCCGTGCCCTCGCAGAGCACGAAGTCCTTCTCCCAGGCCACGCGGTCGAAGGCCTTGTGGATGCGCTTGACCAGGGCCTCGAGGTTGGCCGACTGCAGGTACTTGCGGGTGAAGTCGGGCTCGACGGCGATGGGCGACATGTCCACCAGCGGGCAGTTCAGCCTGAAGACCCGGTCCATGATCACGGCGTCCTCGTCGATCTTCTGCTCGTCGATCTCCACGAAGCGCTGGCCCACGGGCTTGATGTAGCCCACCCGGCCATAGCGCCGCTGCAACGCCGCCAGAAGGCCGAGCGAGGTGGTGGTCTTGCCGTCGTTCTGGCGGGTGGCCGCGATGAAGA
>JBIKMQ010000566.1:0-2562 GCA_044359215.1 Candidatus Chromulinivoraceae bacterium | reverse complement strand
CGTTCGGCCTGGTTGAACTCGCGCTCGCGTCGACGAACCGGGTGGAGGGGAACCGGGATGATGCCCTGGACCTGTCGGTCGGCCAGGTCCGGCAAGGCCGCCTCGACGAGGAGCCCCGACAGGAAGGTGGCGAACCAAGGCTCCCGTTGGTACTTGAGCCGGTGGATCGCCTCGAGGGCGATCCCTTCGGCATGGACGGCGGCGCGGGCCCGATCCCAGGGGGGCGACGCGTCCCGGCAGTCGGCACAGGGTCCCGGCGTGCCGGTCACCGTTCCGGAGAAGGGCAGCCCACATCTCGGACAGACAGGACCGGAGATCCGCCGGACCCGGTCCCGGCAGGTGTCACAGACGTGGCCCGAGGCCGGGAGGGCCCTGCGCTCGTGGCACAGCGCACAAACCGGAGGATACACCAGGCCCAGCAGGCCCTCGGCCAGGGTTCCGACCGCGTTCCGGCACCGGTCGATGAAGGCGCCGCCAGGGTTCATCCGGGCAATCGGATGGGTTTCGTGGCGACCACCCTCCGGCCGACCCGCCGCACGATCACCAGGCTCGTCAGCGCGAGCACCACGAGGGTGAGCAAGCCATCGTGCAGCCGGGTCGATCCCCACCACCAGGCCTGGGCCTCGGAGCCCGCGGCAGGCCCGGTGAGGAACTGGTAGGACTTGAACCAGAAGATCCAGCCGGCGTGCAGGCCGATGGACAGCCACAGCGAACCCGTGCGCTCCCGGCACCAGGAAAGGAGCCATCCGATCAGCCCGAGGCTCATCAGCCCGGGCAGCAGCGCCGACGGATCGGACAGCCCGGACAGCATCCGCCCGAGCATTTCCAGCCCGGTCCATGGGCCGACCGCGGCAGGCGATTCCGGTCGGCGGAAGAAATGGACGACGGCGAAGAGCATGGAGCTGACGGCGGCCGAGATGGCGAAGGACCGGTGCCGGCGAAGCGATCCGAGGATCATCCCCCGGAACAGGAACTCCTCGATGAGGGACACGGCGACGGCCGCCCCCAGCGCCCTGGCCACGTGCAGGAAGTACAGCGGCAGCGGGTGGCCCGGGTTCAGGGTCCGTGCCCCGAAGCCGATGGCCGTGCCCGCCACGGCCGCCATCGACAGCATCCCGCCCGTCAGTCCGAGCCACAGCTCGTCCAGGGACCCGCGACCCCATGCCAGACCGACGGCATGCACCCGGGGGAACCATCCGACCCGCACCATGGGCCAGAGTCCCGCCAGGGCCAGCACCAGCAGGCTCCGGTCGACATAGCGGCGGAAGGGCTGGCCCGCCAAGGACGAGCCGGGGGCTGCCTGCTGGACGGCTTTCCAGATCCAGGGGGCCAGCAGGGCGCCACCGGCGAACACGACCACCAGGTACACCGCCAGGATCGGGAGCGGATCCGCGGGCGAGCGGTCGGGTCCGCCCCTTTGGGCTGGGCTGGGGTGTCTCATGGGAAGGGCGTCCGGTCCGCCTGCGGTGCGCCGGCAGCGGTTCGGTGACCGACGGACCCCCGTGTCGACCTCGGGAGGGATTCAGGCCCCCCGGCAATTCGGACAGATCCCGAAGAATTCCATCCGGTGCGAGATGGAGGTGAACCCGTGCCGCTGGGCCAACCGCTCCTGGAAGTCGCCCAGGATGCAGTCGTCCAGCTCCACGATCCGGGAACACCGCGTGCAAACCAGATGGTGATGATGTCCCTCGTCCTCGTCGGAGGACAATTCGAATCGGGCGGCGCCGTCCCCGAAGTCGTGCCGCCTCACCAGTCCCATGCCCTCGAGGGTGTGCATGTTCCGGTACACCGTCGCCAGGTCGCAGTCGGACTTCCCGAGGGACCGATGGATTTCCTTGGTCGTCAGCGGGCAGGCGTGCCGGCGGAGCACGTCGAGGATCGCCTGGCGCGGGGCCGTGATCTTCAGCTCTCCGCGTCGCAGCTTCTCGGTGAGGTCCGAGAGCGGCTGCTGGATGAGCCGGTGCGGATGCGGGTGCTGGGGACAGGGGCTCTTCATGGGGCGGCGGTCGGGTTGCGGCGTCGAAGGCGTCCGGCGACCAGGGAAAGGATGAACAGCCCGGCCAGGGTCAGGGTGATGCATGGCCCGCTGGGCAGGTTCAAGGGGTAGGACAGCGCCACGCCGCCGCCGGCGCCCGCCAGGCCGAGGAGCAGGCTCAGGCCGATCTGCTGGCGCAGGCTGCGCGCCAGGTTGCGGGCGGCCGCGGGCGGGATCACCACCAGCGAGGTCACGAGGATGATCCCCAGCAACCGGATGCTCAGGGCCACGGTGAGCGTGAGCAACGCCACGAAGGCGTAGTTCAGGGCGCGCACCGGGATCCCCGACACGTGAGCCAGGTCGGCATGCGCGGTCATGAGGGCCAGCGCGTCGAGCTTCCAGACCAGGGCCGAACCGACCAGGATGACCACTCCCACCGCCAGCCCGACGTCACCCCAGCCGACGGAGAGGATGTCGCCGAAGAGGTACCGGTCGAGTTCCCCGCGGAAACCCTTGAGGAAGCTCAGGATCACCATGCCCAGCGCCACCGAGCCGCTGAGCAGCAGCGCCATGATCGTGTCGTTGAG